>CAZSXI010000009.1:0-15859 GCA_964611045.1 uncultured Cocleimonas sp.
TCAATGCCAGTAAGTTAAGCCCTCTCTCCCTAGCAGGGAGAGAGTTGGAGAGAGGGTAGAGGCTCAAAGATGGCACTATAGTCGAACTTTCTACCCCCTCCCTAACCCTCCCCCTGCTAGGTGGAGGGGACTTTTTTCTTAACTTACTGGCATTGCCCAAGAGTATTTTCTTTTGAGTTTTTTAGGCACTTATTACACGAAAGCAACTTTTTTAAAGTCCACCCCCCCTGTTTTTTGCCGATTTGTACGAGAAAACGTCATCTTGGGTATGCAAAATGCCTGATAACCCCGCCAAATTCGATAGTAAAACCTTTCTAAAAACCGTTCCACACAAGCCGGGTGTTTACCGTATGATCTCGGCGGATGAAAAAACCCTCTATGTTGGCAAAGCCAAAGATTTAAAGAAGCGCGTCTCCAGTTATTTTCGTAATAACCTCGTCAATTCACGTATTTACTCCATGGTGAAGCAGATTTGCGATGTGCAAATCACCATTACCAGTACCGAAGCCGAAGCGTTGTTACTTGAGAGCAACCTCATTAAAAAACATCGCCCACGTTACAATATTTTGCTGCGCGATGATAAAAGCTACCCTTATATTTATTTATCCAAGCACAAATTCCCGCGTTTGACGTTTCATCGTGGCGGGAGAAAAGGCAAAGGGCAATATTTTGGTCCTTACCCTAGTGCTGGCGCAGTGCGTGAAACTCTGGGTTTATTGCAGAAACTTTTTTTGGTTCGTCAATGCGAAGACAGTTATTTTAGTAATCGCTCACGCCCTTGTTTGCAATACCAAATTGAGCGTTGTACCGCGCCATGTACCAATGAAATCAGCGAGGAAGATTATCAGCAAGGTACACGCCATACGGTGAAGTTTTTACAAGGTAAGAGCCAATTAGTGATTGATGAATTAGTCCAGCAGATGGATAAGTCATCAACGGCATTGGAGTTTGAAAGAGCAGCAGGCTACCGTGATCAAATAGAAAAACTTCGCCAAGTATCTCAACAACAAAGTATTAGTGGTGGGCAAGGCGATGTGGATGTTATTGCAATGCAATATGCCTCTGATGTTGCCAGTGTGCAGGTGCTAACGATTCGCAAGGGTAATAATTTAGGCAATAAAAACTTCTTCCCTAAAATCCCTCATTTTGAAAACAGTGAATCAGAAATATTCTCTGCCTTTATCGCACAGTATTATTTTTCACGAGAAGTACCTAACGAGATTTTAATCAGCCATGAATTAGATGACAAAGATACGCTAGAAGAAATGCTTCAATTAAAAGCGGAACGTAAAGTCACTATAGCGCACCGTTTACGGGGCGATCGTTCACGCTGGGTTGATATGGCAGCGCGTAATGCACAGCACGCATTAGGTACGCATTTAGCTTCAAAGGCGGGCATTCAAAAACGTGTGCAGGCACTGCAAACAGAATTAGACTTAGACTACATCCCCGCACGTATGGAGTGTTATGACATCAGTCATACTATGGGCGAAGCAACGGTTGCATCCTGTGTGGTGTTTGGCTTGGAAGGTGCGATTAAATCAGAATACCGTCGTTACAATATCACCGATATTGTGGGTGGTGATGATTACGCGGCGATGAGGCAAGTTTTAGAGCGTCGCTTTAGGAAAGCAATTGAGTCAGGTGAAGAGGGTCAGAAAAAGCTCCCCGATATTCTCTTTATCGATGGTGGAAAAGGGCAGGTAACACAAGCAGTTGATGTTCTCAAAGATTTGCAAATCAGCGGTGTTGATATTATCGGCGTGACAAAAGGGGAAGGGCGCAGACAAGACATGGATGCACTTACAATTTTGAGTGATGAAGCCGGTGTTAGTAAAGAAAAAATCTACCTGCCAGCGCATTCAAGCGCATTACATTTAATCCAACAAATTAGAGATGAAGCGCATCGATTTGCTATTACGGGGCATCGCGCACGCCGTCAAAAAGCACGTAATACTTCACCTTTAGAAGGCATTGTTGGTCTGGGCCCAAAGCGTCGCCAAAGTTTATTAAAACAGTTTGGTGGTATTCGCGCGATTACCCGAGCAAGTGTTGATGAATTAATCAAAGTAAACGGTGTAAGTAAGCCACTTGCGATAAAAATCTATGCTATATTTCATAATGACTAATACATTGATTAACTAAAGAATTAACACTTCGTGACCTTTAATATTCCCAACTTTCTAACCAGCTTAAGAATAGTCGCAATACCACTCGTGATATTGTTTTTCTATTTGGATATGCCCCTCACTACCGCTACCATTTTTGGGTTGGCTGGGTTAACCGATTGGGCGGATGGCTACTATGCACGAAAGTATAATCAAGAATCACGTTTTGGTGCTTTTCTTGACCCTGTTGCAGATAAGTTAATTGTTGCAGTCGCACTTATCTTGGTAGTAGAGCGTGAAGGGAGAGGCGATATAGCCTTTTGGATTACGCTTGCAGGCATCATTATCATTTCACGTGAAATCATTATTTCGGCACTGCGTGAATGGATGGCAGAAACAGGCCAGCGTAGCAAAGTAGCTGTGGCAACTATTGGAAAAGTTAAAGCGGTCACGCAGATATTGGCATTGATTTTTTTGCTGTATAACAAAGACTTGTTTGGTTTGCCTTTACGCGAAATTGGCTTAGGGCTTTTAGTAATAGCAACAGTGCTTACCGTTGTCTCGATGGTGCAATACCTACAGTCTGCTTTTTCAAGTAAATAGAGAAAAGGCAAGATCCTACATATTTTCACACATTTCCTAGTACCTGCAATTGTTGCGGCTATCTTCTTTCGTAAAAACTGGCAACTAGCATTCACCATCATGATGTTAACCATGCTGGTCGATCTAGATCATTTATTAGCCAATCCAATCTATGATGCAAGTCGTTGTAGCATCAACTTTCACCCTCTGCATGGTTTTATCCCGATTGCTGTTTATTCCCTTCTCAGTTTTATCCCCAAAACACGCCTAATTGGCATCGGTTTGGTCATACACATGGCTTTAGACTCGATTGATTGTCAAATGACGAATGGAATTTGGTTTAATTAACCGTGTTTAGGTGTTTATAGCTGCCACCTCCCCCTTTTTGTGCCGATTTGTACGTGAAGATGTCTTTTATATCGTACAAATCGGCAAAAAAAGGGGGAGGTGGACTTGTAAATATACTCGTTTTTAGCTTCTTTTATGATAAGTTAATGGTTATGAATAGTTACAAGGGCAAACATCTCGTTATAAAGAAGGCTGCGGGTTCTTATACGCATCACGGCTTAGGTTTGGGTGATGATCGGGTGATTCATTATTCGGGTTTAGCAGATAATTTAACCAATATGGGTGTGATTGAAGAGACTAGTCTAGAAGATTTTGCAAAAGACAAAGAGATCATTATCAAAGAGCATAGTGATCGTAAGTTTGATCTCGAAGAAGCCATTATTCGTGCGCGTTTGCGCATCGGCGAAAATCAATATCACGTTTTACACAATAACTGTGAACATTTAGTTGAGTGGTGTATTAATGGTAAGCACTTTAGTCAACAATCGCGCAGAGGGAAGTTGGCGTATTCTGCGGGTATAGGCGTAAGAACATTGATGGGGGTGAAAAACCCGTTGGGATTTTTAGCAGGTGCTACAGCAGGTTATGCCTTTATAAATTATCAGGGTTTAAAAAAAGTACCTGATTTTACAACGCTTGAAGAAGCCTTTGAGCAGGCTATGAATGCTAAAGACTTTTATCAAATAAAGTACAAACCTTGCCCCAAATAAATATTTGGGGCAAGGTTTCATTGTGCTTTAACCGTGATCGTGTCCACAACCGCCTGGCATGTGCGGATGACCATGTGCTATTTCTTCCTCTGTCGCATCGCGAATATCAAGAACAGACACGTCAAAGTGTAAAGTTTCACCTGCTAATGGATGGTTAGCGTCTATCTTGATAGTATCACCATCAATTTCTGCAACGGTAATAACCTGTGTGCCCTGTGCGGTTTGCGCATGAAACTGTGCGCCAGCAACCATCTCTTCATCAGGAATACCTTCAAACATATTACGCGGTACAGATTCGGTTAACTTTTCATCACGCTCGCCGTAAGCTTCGTCAGGTGCAACGATGATGTGAAAACTATCATCAACAGCCTTTTCATTGAGCGCATTTTCTAAGCCTTTGATGATTCCGCCTTTGCCGTGCATGTACAAAAAAGGGTCATTTTCATCGGCTTGATCGAGCATTTCTCCATCATCATTTTTTAAGGTATAGGCAAGTGATGCTATTTTGTTTGTGGTGATGTTCATTTTTGATTCCAGTATCTAAATAGGGTTTAAAAAGTGGCGTAATTTTGCCATAATTTTACGAGCACTAACAGAAATAGTGTTATTCTGCCGTTTCTAGGGCTAGTTTTTAAGGGTATTTGATTGATGTCATTACGGCGAATGCTCTATTCTTTTTTGTTGTATTTGATATTTCCTCTGGTGATTTTTCGCCTGCTTTGGCGTAGTCGATCTAACCCTGCTTATCGTCAACGTATTGGAGAAAGGCTTGGTTTAGTACGCCTTGATAGTGATAAAGCCATAATTTGGATTCATGCGGTTTCGGTGGGTGAAACCATCGCGGCACAACCGCTTATTGAAGCTTTAATCCATCAATACTCTGATCACCGAATATGGGTGACAACCACCACGCCGACGGGTTCGGATAGAGTGAAAGCTTTGTTTGGTGATCGCGTGGCGCACGTTTATTTCCCCTACGATTTGCCCGATGTTGTGGCTCGATTTATTCGTCGTATTAAACCAAAACTTTTGATCGTGATAGAAACAGAGATTTGGCCAAACCTATTTGCAAAATGTAAAAAAGAGAATATCCCACTGGTTTTAGTGAATGCGCGTTTGTCGGAGCGTTCTACTCAAAAATATCTAAAACTCCAAAATTTAGTCAAAGAAACGTTAGTAAATATTAGTTTGATAGCGGTGCGATCATCGGTTGATGCCGATCGCTTTAAACAGCTTGGTGCAAGTAATACTCAAATATCAGTCGCGGGCAATATTAAGTTTGATTTTAAAGTTGATGAAAAGCAGGTAGAGCAGGGTAAGCAATGGCGAGAGCAGTGGGTGAAAAATAACTTAGTTTGGGTGGTTGCCAGTACCCATGCAGGTGAAGATGAAGTCATTTTAAGTATCTATCAAAATTTATTAAAACAGTTCCCAAGTTTGTTATTGGTGCTTGTGCCACGCCATCCAGAGCGCTTTGATGATGTTTTCTCTTTGTGCAATGAAGTGAAAGGGTTATCTGTCTTACGTCATAGCAAAGTTGAAACTTACAAAAATACAGAAGCCAATATCATTTTAGGAGATAGCATGGGGGAAATGCAAAGCTGGTTTGCGACTGCTGACGTGGTTTTTATGGGAGGAAGTTTAGTCGAAACAGGCGGGCATAACCCTATAGAACCCATCGCTCAAGGTATGCCCGTAGTGAGCGGCCCACATATGTTTAACTTTGATGATATATCTGCGCAATTAAGTGAGGAAGACTTGTTGTTTATTTGTGAATTAAGCAATGACATTGAAGAAATACTTTCTTATCTACTAAAACAAGCACTGAATAAAGAGTCTACAAATATTAAATATAAAGCTAATAAATTCATGCAGCAACACCAAGGTGTTACCGCACGGTTATTAAAAAATATTTCAACTTATATTTAGACTGTTTTAATTGAGTCTGTAAATAATTCTGTGAACTAGCTCTGACGCGCTGCTATTTTATCTTCCATTAATTCTTGTGGAGTTTTTATTAGCTTTTTAGCAGCTTTAGTGTCGTCTGTTTCTTTTTCAAGATCTTCAAGTGCTAAACCATCAAACAAGAAATCATCATCATTACTTTCGCTATCTCCTGCGCTAGTAATAATGTTATTGTCATTCTTTAAACCACTATCAGCATAGTTGCTGGCTTCAAGATTCATGCGTACTTGCAAGTTACTGGGTGAATCTGCATTTTTAATAGCTTCTTCGTGTGAAATCACACCCGATTTGTAGAGTTTGTAAATATGACTATCAAAAGTTTGCATTCCTAGTTCTTCTGATTTCTCCATAATCTCTTTAATGCTCATGATGTCACCTTTCATGATTAAATCTTTAATCATTGGTGTGCCAAGCAAAACCTCAATAGCCGCAACACGTTTACCATCAACAGTAGGAATCAAACGCTGTGAAATAAAGGCTTGGATATTGATAGAAATATCCATCAATAATTGGTTGTGACGTTCTTCAGGGAAGAAGTTGATAATACGATCAAGTGCTTGGTTTGAGTTATTCGCGTGCAAGGTTGAAAGACAAAGATGACCGGTTTCTGCAAAGGCTAGAGCGTGTTCCATCGTTTCTTCGGTACGAATCTCACCAATTAAAATAACGTCTGGAGCTTGGCGTAAAGTGTTCTCTAGTGCATCTTCATAACAATCAGTATCAACCCCAATCTCGCGCTGATTGATTATAGATTTTTTGTGAGGATGTACATATTCAATAGGGTCTTCGATGGTAACGATATGTCCTGTAACATTTGAATTACGATGATCAATTAAAGCTGCTAACGATGTTGATTTACCCGAGCCCGTACCACCTACAAAGAGAACCAAACCACGCTTTTTCATGATAATTTCTTTTAGGATTGGAGGCAATCCTAGATCATCCGCATTGGGGATTTCAACTTTAATGTTTCGAATAACCATCGCAACATGAGTGCGCTGTTTAAAAATATTGATACGGAAACGACCAATATCAGGCTCATCCAGTGCAAGGTTCATTTCAGGTTTTTTATCGAACTGCTGTTGCTGATCATCGTTCATTAAAAATTTAGCAATTTCATCCAATTGCTCAGAAGTCATTTTTTCTCGGCTCAATGGTTTCATTTCACCTTGAAATTTAGCCGAAGGAGGGGCATCAAAAGTGAGGTAAAGATCAGAGCCATCATGTTGAACGAGAGCGCGAAGGTATTTTTTGAATTCCATGAGGAGAATGCCTTTTTTATTATTATTTATTGCTTTATTTAGTTGATTCAGTCTAGTTTATTGTTGCGCTGGATTGAAGCATTTTCCGATTAAGTGTAGGCTTACGAATTACATTTAAGTAGCTAATAATATGCCCACAAATAAGATTTACCTCAATGCCAATGATCTTTTGCTCGATTCTTTCCGTCTTGGAATCAATATTTTAAACAGTGGCTTTAAGCCGGACTACATTGTGGGTATCTGGCGGGGTGGAACACCCGTTGGCATTGCCGTACAAGAGATATTGCATTATCTAGGTGTTGAATCCGATCATATTGCTATTCGAACCTCGTCGTACTACGGTATCGGCAAGCAAGATAAAACAGTAAAAGTGCATGGTTTAGAATATATTTTAAACAATATAAATTATGATGATAATTTATTGTTGGTCGATGATGTTTTTGATTCTGGTCGCAGTATTCAAGCGGTTATTAATACCTTGAATAAAAAGGCGAGGCGCAATACCCCTGATAATATTCGTATTGCTGTACCGTGGTTTAAACCGAATAAAAACATGACAGAAATTGTGCCTGATTATTACCTACATTCTACGGATGATTGGTTGGTCTTTCCACATGAATTAGATGGCTTGGATGAAAAAGAGATTTTTGCTAACAAGCCAGGGCTTGAAGATATTATGAAGGGTTATAATAAGTAAGAAAAAGCCCCTCCACCTAGCAGGGGAGCAATGTCGTTGAATTAAGCGCTAAGAGATTGATTATTAGGAGAACCTACGTTCGTCATACTGGTGTATACCAGTATCCATTTACGATTAGACGATGTTTCAACCGTGGATTGCGGTCTTCACCGCAATGACGTGCTGGTCATAGATAACTTCAGTCATAAAAACAACGACTTACGGCTTAATTAAACAGCATTGAGCAGGGGAGGGTTTAGGGATGGCTAACTTACTGCCATCGCCGTCATCCCAGTAAATCTAAAAAGCCAACGACAAATCCTTATGATGCGACATACAACTCGCAACCCCTAACGCTTGCTCTTCTGTTAAGCGCTCTTGTAAACGTAAACCAATGGTCTTAGATAGCGCGGTATCGTAGCTTTTAAGATCAACCAATAATTCAGATTTCGCACGTTTACGCCATTTAGTTTCAGTTGCAAAAACCTCATGTGCCTGTCGCATAAAACCCATTGCCTTATCTTTTGCTTCATCATCTTTCGCTTTTTTCAGTAATCGTCTGACCTTTGAGAGTTTCGATTTTATATCATTAGTACCTTTTAGGCTGGCAAAGGCATTTTCCACTTTCTTAATTTTGGCAATGGCATCTTTGCTTTTATTGTTGATGTCAGCGTTGACAACAATACCATCTAAAGCCTTTAAATCATCAGCAAGCGCTATCATTTTTTCACCGTCCATGATGATGAGTTGTAATTCTTGCAATGATTCGGTTGAAGCATCAACCGCGCTAAAATAGCTTCTTCGGTCTTTTGTTAGTTGCTTATCTAACGCTTTATACTCTTTTTGACGAGCCTTCCATTCTTTTGGGATAGTGCCTTCAAGTATTTCTTTTTCAGTTTTTAATTGGCTTATTTTATTCTCAAGGTCTGAGATTGTATCGTCACTTGCTCTTCTCATTTCCTGTTCAATTTCTTTGATTTTTCTGACTACATTTTTTATATCAGAATTAATGTATAGCACCTGCTTTTGTAAGCCCTTATAGCCTACGATGTAGTCTTCAACTTTCATTTTTGATGTTTTAACATTTTCAACTAAGGCTAGTCCTTTAAACGCATCATCAATGCTTTCTTCAAAACGAGTCTGTAACTTTTTAGGGAGATAGCTAACATCAAACCCCTTTGCTTTTTCAATACTGGCTTTGATTTGATCACTGTTGGTAGCGTATTGACCCATCGTATAATCCTCAAGGCAAATTTGTAGCTTGGGGTTTAAGGGCGGAGGCGCAGTATCAGAGAGCAAATAACTGCGGTTGGGTAAATAATTAACAAGGCTTGGGAAGAGTCCAACAATCGTTAACCCTAATAATTGTAGAACGATAAAAGCAGATGCGCCTTTATAAATATCCATGGTTTTAATGACTTTGTCGGCAACACCACGAAGATAAAACAGTGCAAAGCCAAAGGGCGGAGTTAAGAAGGAGGTTTGGATATTTAACCCAATCATCACGCCTAACCAAACAGCGGTAATATTTGCCTCTGGGTTTGATAAAAGAATGGGGGCAACTATAGGTACAACCACAACGGCAATTTCAATAAAATCGAGGAAGAAACCGAGCAAGAAAATAACGAGCATAACCACAATAAATTGTGTCCAGAACCCACCGGGTAGTGTCGTTAAGAAGTGTTTTACAATTTCTTCACCACCAAAACCACGAAAGGCAGTGATGAGCATCGCAGCGCCGATAAGAATAATGAAAACCATCGACGTTGTTTTAGCTGTTTCGATCATGACTTCTTTTAAGGTGTTATCAATTTTAAAGACGCGTACCGCACTCCAAGCGACAGCAAATAATAAGAAGCCAACAGCAACAGCAGTAATTTTTATATGAGTGAATTGTTCTTCGCTTTTTATGTTTTTAATATTGAGATCATAGTTGCTGGTAAAGTAGCCAATAACAATTAGGGCAAGTAATGCAATGATAGTAGGGATGTAAGCAGTGCTTGCAGAGCCTTTGTGTAGGCGATACCCCGCCATAATCATCGCACCAATCGCACCGATTGAGCCTGCTTGATTGACGGTTGCTACACCCATAAGAATAGAACCTAGAACTACAAAAATAAGCGATAATGGTGGCACCAATGATAGAAATATATTGAGTGCAAACTTGCGGTCATATTCGCCCTCATAAGGTACAGGAGGTGCCATTTCAGGTTTTATCAATGCGACTATAAATATATAGAGCATGTATAAACTAACTAGAATCATGCCTGGGATTAAAGCACCCATAAACATATCACCCGCACTGGCAGAAACCACATCGAAATGCGATGGCATTGAAAATTCGCCCGTTGCTTCTTTATACAGTGCCTTACGCATGGTGTTAGCTTGGTCTGCCGCATTGGCTAATTGGTCAGCAAGAATGATTAAAACGATTGAAGGGGGAATGATTTGACCGAGTGTTCCTGAAGCACAAATGGTACCGGTTGCTAGTGATTTGGAATAATTATTTTTGAGCATTGCAGGTAATGAAATGAGACCCATAGCGATTACGGTCGCACCAACGATACCTGTAGTGGCGGCGAGTAAAGTACCTACAAAAACAACGGAAATACCTAAGCCACCCGGTAATGGACCAAATAACTGTGCCATTGCAATTAATAAATCTTCTGCAATCTTAGAGCGTTGTAGCATAATGCCCATAAAAATAAATAGCGGGATAGCGATAAGCGTATCGCGTTCAACAATCCAATATAAACTTCTTAAGTTGGTAACACCCGCACTTAGCCATTGTGATGCGCCATCTTGTGCAAAATAGGCGCTAGGATCTCCAGCAAAGATATAACCAGAAGCGGCTGCTAATCCGACGGTAAGAATGGCAGAACCGGGTAGGGCGAAAGCAACGGGGAAGCCGGAAATAAGTGCCCAAATCATTGAGCCGAATAAAACAGCGAGGAAAAACAGTTCCATTAGTGTTCTTCTCCTGCGGGTAGGGGCGCATCTTTTTCATTAAACAAATAAGCAGAACTACTTAAAAATAAACTCACGAATTGAATTGCCATCGTTACCGCAAACACAATTAAAAACCCTGCCATTAAATAC
Source organism: uncultured Cocleimonas sp. (assembly GCA_964611045.1). GTDB lineage: Bacteria > Pseudomonadota > Gammaproteobacteria > Thiotrichales > Thiotrichaceae > Cocleimonas. The sequence continues at coordinate 10,751 of CAZSXI010000009.1, forward strand.
TTCACATATAGCCCGTAACCACTTTGAGAAACTTCAAAAGTAATGATTGGACTGATGAGGCTACTTTGTCTTGTGCCCATACCGTAGTGCAAAATGGTCCAACATAATGGTAAACCTAAAAGTATCGAGCCGATTGCATTAACCCATGCTTTTTTGCGTGGTTTAAAACGCGCGTAGAGTACATCGACGCGCACATGACCGTTGTCATAGAGTGTATAAGCACTGGCAAACAGGAAGAGGGCGGCATACCAAAACCTCACTAAATCTCCCATATACGCTTGTTCATAGGAAAATATAAAGCGAGTTATTACAATGAAGAACTCGGCTAATACCACTAAAAACGCCAACCAAATAAAGCCTAATGATTTACTGAACCCTGCAATTACAAAAGATAGTGCAATCAGTGGATAATGCACATAGTAACCACGTTTAGTGGCTAGCCCCAATGTGTCATTTAAGCTTTCGCCAACGAGCGGTAAGAGAAAGTTTTCTACACGTAGTAATGAAATAATCGTATCGGCTAACCCAACAAGAAATACAGACCAAAAGGCAGCGCGTATAATATAAAAAGCAAGGTCTCGGTATTTATTGGACTCTTCTGTGAGTGTGGTATTAGGTGTTTTAGAAACACGAATAATGATAAAGACAAAAACGGCAAGGTAAGCCATTAACAAGGCAACACTTTTGATTAAATTGGGATTTTCTTGATCTTCGTTATTGCCTATGAGTGTTTGAATGGATTGAGTTAGATCAGGCCAAGTCTGCCAATAAATTAAATAGCGACTAGCTAGATACAGTAAAACGGTTGCAACGAGGAGTTGCCCAACAATACGAATAAAGAACTTTGAATGAGACTGTTCTGAATGGATGGAATCAGTTAAAACGGCTGAATTCATTGAATTGGGATGCCTTTGTCAAATTGCACTATATAAAGGGTACTAAAAAAGCACCGACATTCCCGACTATTTCTAGCGGGAGCCTTGTTGAACTATTGTAGATTCCCGATAAAAGTATTCGGGAATGACCGGCTTTCTGTGTTGTGTAGGTAAATATTTTTAAGAATTTTTGATAATGTCATTATCTGCATAATATTGGCTAATGACATTATTAAAAAACCTTGGTAAAACAGTTTGAAATTGTCGATGTTGTCAAAGAAAACGGAGCACTAAGGCTCCGTTTTCTAATACGCAAGAAAAACTAAATTTCCTACAGATCAAGAACGCGGTTACGTTGTTGTACATAAGCCTGATCAGAGATCTTAGCCCAGCTACCGATATTTGCACGTGCAGCGACAAAGCTCTCGTGAATTTCTTTAGCTAATGGACTATGCTTAACTACATCAGCGAAAACTTCATCAGCTGCTTCACCGAAGCTATCGTAGATATCATCACTAAATGCACGCAACTTAACGCCATGCTCTTTCACTAATGATTCAAGTGCTTCACCATTTTTAGCATTGTACTCTGACATCATTTTGTCATTTTCTTGAGCTGCTGCTGCTTTGATGATTGCTTGGTTCTCTTCAGAGAGACCGTCCCACCACTTCTTGTTCATGCCAACTGCAAGCATTGCGCCTGGCTCGTGCATTCCTGGGTAGTAGTAATATTTAGCCGCTTCGTAGAACTTCATGATCTTGTCATTCCAAGGTCCGACCCACTCAGTGGCATCTAACGCACCTGATACCAAGTTTTCATAAATCTGACCACCAGGCAATGAAACAGGCGAAGCACCTAGCTTAGCAAGAACGTCACCACCCAAACCTGGGATACGCATTTTCAAGCCTTTAAAATCAGAAGCAGAATTCATTTCTTTGCGGAACCAACCGCCCATTTGAACACCAGTATTACCACACATAAGTGATTTAACACCAAAACTAGCCGTTAATTTATCCCATAACTCTTGGCCACCGCCAAAGTTAATCCAAGCATTCATCTCTGTAACCGTTAAACCAAATGGAACAGAAGTGAAGTAGGCAAAACCTGGGTGTTTACCTTTCCAGTAATACTCTGCACCGTGATACATTTGAGAATTGCCAGAAGCGACTTCATCAAACGAATCGAAAGGTTTAACACGCTCACCCGCTGCGTAGTATTTAACTTCCATACGTCCGCCACTCATCTCGGTGATGCTCTTAGCGAAACGTTGTGCGCCTGTACCTAGACCCGGAAAATCTTTAGGCCAAGTAGAAACCATGTTGATTTTGATTACTTTGCCATGCTTTGCAGCCATAGCTGGAGCTGTTGCTACTGCAGCGACTGCTGTGGCTGCACCTACGACGGCTCCTTTTAGAACTTTACGTCTATCCATTCTATTCCATCCTCTTTTTGGTTTAGTATTTTTTAATACACTCAAATGTTGCACACAGAGTGTTGTGATATTTGTTCACCATTGAAGAGTAGCCCATGGGATTGGGTTTTGCATCGGTAATAATACTTAATGTTTGTTTTTATAGTATTTTTAGCCCCTCTCCCTTTGGGAGAGGGTTGGGGTTGCTTTTTAGAGCGCCTAGGCGCTAAAAAGTATATCGTTACACCTTCCGAAGGAAGTGTCGATGGCTGGTTGAAGCAAAGGATGCTGTTTGCTAGCTTGCTACGAGCTATTTAGTGTGATTTTTGACTGCTTTTATTAGTCCACCTCCCCCTTTTTTTGACGATTTGTAATACAAAACGGCTAAAAATAGGGGGGGTGGACTATGAATGTTGGTGTTTTTTAGCATTTTAGTGGGGGTTTTCGTAGCTTGTGGGCTTTTTTCTTCTCCTCTAGCTAATGGTTATCGGCTACGAGTTACTTTCTTGCCTGCGGCAGCAAGAAAGTGACTCGTAGCCCGTATCTGAAAGGTAGAGGAGAAAAATCAAGCCCGCAAGCTACGAAAAAACCCACTCAGAAGATCAAAAGACCCCTCACCCTAGCCCTCTCCCAAAGGGAGAGGGGATTAAAAAAGAGAAAAATCAAACATATCCATGTTTCTTCGCGTAGCGAATCAACCCCGAAATTGAATGCGATTCAATCTTCCGATAAATATTCCCCCGATGACATTCAACCGTCCGCACACTAATTGAATGCTTCTCAGCAATATTCTTATTATTCAAACCATTCAATAATTCAACCAAAATCAATTGCTCACGTTTGGTTAAGCCACTGGAATCCTTTTTGCTATTGGCTACATCTGTTGCACTGGAGCAGAAGTGTTTTTTACCTTGGTAAATCGAACGAACCGCGTCAATCATTTCAGCAGCAGGTTGGTCTTTTAGAATGTAACCTTTGGCACCAGAGTCGATGGCGTTTTGCATGTATTCTTTATTGTCATGCATGGTCAAGATCAGCACTTTGATGTGAGGGTGTGATTGCGATAGCTTTCGTGTGGCTTCTAAGCCATTAATTACCGGCATGCTTATATCTGCAATGATGATGTCAGGATTTAGAGCTTCTGCTTGATCTAGCAATTCCTGTCCATTGTTGGCTACGCCGATGACTTCAATATCTTCTATTTCTTCAAAATGGGTGCGAATGCCATCTTGTACCAGTGGATGATCATCGGCTAAAACCACGGTGATTGGAGTAACCTCAATGCTTGTGGGCTCTGAGGATTCTGTGGTTGTTGTTGCGGTTGTAAGGATTGAATTCATAGCGGTATATTTACAATTACAGTAGTACCTTTGTCAAATGAAGAGTTTACGGTCATGTGTCCTTCTAGTAATTCGGCTCTGTCGATCATGTTTCTCAACCCTAAACCACGGTCAGGATTGGTTTGATCTAATGTGGTTTTATCAAAGCCGATTCCATCGTTACTAATGCTTAAAGTAACACGTTTTCGCACTTGATCTAATTTGAGAATAACATGCTTTGCCTTTTTTGCGTGTTTTTCGATATTGGTGAGCGCTTCTTGCACGATACGGTAAAAGGCAATTTCGACTTCTTGAGGTAGGCGTTGATCTTTAGCGTTATTGTCGATTTTCACGTCGATGTTAGTACGCTCTGAAAAATCGCTGGTCAAACTCTCAAGTGCGGCAGCAAGGCCTAAATCATCTAGCAAAGTAGGGCGCAGGTCACGTGAGATACGCCTGACTTCTTGGATTCCTGAGCTCAGAATATCATCGGCATCGTCAATGACAGCGCTAACTTCATCATTGGGTGATTGTTTTCTGAGTTTGCTTTTTGCGCTGTCGAGTTTGTAGCGAACAGAGACTAAAAGTTGGTTGATGCCATCGTGTAACTCTCGGGAAACACGTTTGCGTTCATCTTCTTGAAAGTTGACGGTTTTATGGGTGAGGTCGCGCATTTTCTGGTTGGCAAGTTTACCTTCGGAGAGGTTTACCAAAAAACCAATTAACGCTATAACGAGTGTGGCAGCTATGGCAATCATTGAGGTCAGTAATAGCGTATTGGTTGTGGTTTTCTTCGCTTTGGCTTTCATGGCAGCGACACCTTTTTCGATGTCATCAATGTAGATGCCTGTGCCTATCATCCATTGCCATTTATCTAAGCCGATTGAATAACTGAGCTTCTCGACGGATTTTCCGCCTGAGGGTTTATCCCATAAGTAACGTGTGTAGCCCCCGCCACTCTTAGCTTTCGCGATTAATTCTTGGATGAGATATTTTCCATTATCATCCTGAAAGTCGATGAGGTTCTCGCCTTCGAGCTGAGGTTTGCGGGGATGTACAATATTGATGCCGTTGTAATCATAAACAAAAAAGTAGCCATCCTTGCCAAACTCCATGCTTTTAAGCGTGTCGTAGACTTCTTGCTTGGCATGTTTTTCGGCAACGTGTTTACTCTCGTAAGCGTTTTTAATCGCGCTGTAAGCTAGCCCTATATAGTTTTGGAGCTCTTCTTTTTTTGCGATGATTAATTGGTTCTCAAATGAGATTGCTTGAGTGCTGGCGAGTTGTTTGGTTTGTTGAGCAGTAGCAACTGCGATGGCGCTGATTGCTAGGATTAATGGAATCAGCGTGAGTAATGCAATTTTTATTTTGTAGGGGAGGGCGGAGAACATGGGGTTGATTCTCTACTAATTGTTAACAGAGAGAAACATTTTTTTGCCACGGAATCCACAGAAGGACACGGAAAAAGATAAAAGAATGGGCATTCATTGCAATTGAGTTAAGG
>CAZSXI010000010.1:0-15366 GCA_964611045.1 uncultured Cocleimonas sp.
GAAATGAACTTATTGGATGCATTGACAACAGTATAGTTCAAATTTTTTCATATATTTGTTCGGGTGTTATTCTCTAGCAACAGCGCGATGACCAATATCATCTCGATAGAATACATTATTCCATTCGATTTTATGCACAATATTGTAGGCTGTTTTTTGAGCATCACCGACCTTTTCACCTAGACCAACCACACACAATACACGTCCACCACTGGTGATAATATCACCATCTTTTGTAGCTGTGCCAGCATGGAAGACTTTGCTATCCGCTGTCTCATCAGGGATGCCTTTAATTACATCACCTTTGTCATATCTTTCAGGGTAGCCACCTGCTGCCATTACCACGCCCATTGATGAGCGTTGATCCCATTCAATAGAGGCTCTATCTAAATTCCCATCGAGTGCCGTTTCAATTAACTCAACCAAATCAGATTGTAAACGCATCATCACAGGCTGTGTTTCAGGGTCACCAAAACGCACATTGTATTCCAGTACTTTAGAGTCACCCTTCTCATCAATCATTACGCCTGCGTATAAGAAGCCTGTAAATGGGTAGCCTTCACTAGCCATCCCTTCGAGTGTTGGTTCGATAACGTCGCGCATAATGCGTTCGCTGATTTCTGGAGTAACTACAGGTGCTGGCGAGTATGCACCCATGCCACCTGTATTTGGCCCGGCATCACCATTATCACGTGCTTTATGATCTTGTGAGGTTGCCATTGGTAGGTAGTTTTTACCGTCAGCAATTACGATGATACTAGCTTCTTCACCGACTAAGAACTCTTCGATCACGACTCGATGACCGGCATCGCCAAAGGCATTTCCTGCTAGCATATCTTTTACTGCCGCAATCGCTTCGGCTTCAGTTTCTGCCAATATCACGCCCTTGCCTGCGGCAAGACCATCCGCTTTAATTACAATGGGAGCGCCTTGGTCTTTGATATATGCAACCGCTTTATCAATATCTGTAAAATTACCATACGCTGCTGTTGGGATATTATGACGAGCAAAGAAATCTTTTGAGAATGCTTTAGAGCCTTCAAGCTGCGCAGCACCTTTGGTTGGACCAAAGCACTTTAGACCTGCCTTATTAAACAAATCGACCACGCCCAACACTAGCGGCACTTCTGGACCAACCACGGTAAGCTCTACTTCATTTTTTTTGGCAAAGCTCAACAGTCCATTTATATCTTCGGCATTAATTGCTACGTTTTCGACTTTATCTTCAAGTGCTGTACCCGCATTACCAGGAGCAACATAGACTTTTTTAACCTTTGAAGATTGTGCGAGCTTCCACGCTAACGCATGTTCGCGCCCGCCACTGCCAATCAGTAGTATTTTCATATTTAATCCTTAAATTATATCTAATGTACGGCATTGTATAAGTTTGGACTAAGGTGATAAACACTATTATTCATACAAATCATCAAAAAAGAGGGGGGGTGGACTAATGGTTTCCTGATAATATAAGATCTTATTCATTAAAATACCCTCAATTATGAAAGTTGCTCTTGCTAATCCACGTGGTTTTTGTGCTGGTGTTGACCGTGCTATCGAAATAGTAAACCGTGCTATCGACTTATTAGGCGCGCCTATTTATGTGCGCCATGAGGTTGTTCATAACCGCTTTGTTGTAAATACCTTAAGTGATAAAGGCGCTGTTTTTGTCAATGAATTGGATGAGGTACCCGATGGAGCAACCGTTATTTTTAGTGCACACGGTGTTTCGCGCGCAGTTCAGGACAACGCAAAACAACGGGGTCTGAAAGTATTTGATGCAACCTGCCCACTTGTCACCAAAGTACATATGGAAGTTTTTCGCTACAGCAAAGAAGGTAGAGAAACCATTTTAATTGGGCACAAAGGGCATCCCGAAGTTGAAGGCACAATGGGGCAATACGATAAAAGTTTTGGCGGTGAAATTTATCGAGTGGATTCCCTTGAGGAAGTTAATAACCTTGCAGTAAAAAATTCAGAGATGTTAGGATTTGTCACTCAAACCACACTATCAATGGATGATACCGCCATCATTATTAATCAACTGCGTGAACGATTCCCAAATATTAAGGGCCCTAAGAACGATGATATTTGTTATGCCACCCAAAATCGGCAAGATGCGTTAAAAAAGCTGTCTGACCAATGTGATGTGATTTTAGTGGTTGGTTCACCTAATAGTTCTAACTCAAACCGTTTAAGAGAAATTGCCGAGAAGAAAGGAATTCCTGCTTATTTGATTGATGATGCAAGTGATATTGATGAAGGCTGGTTTAGTGATGAAAATATAACAGTAGGAGTAACTGCTGGCGCGTCTGCCCCAGAAATATTGGTAGAAGAGGTGAATAAAAAACTTGCTTCACTTGGAGCTAATATACTTCCTGATGACCAAGGGATTATTGAAGATGTTTCTTTTGTTTTGCCAAAAGAGCTTCGATAAGTAACTATATCTATAATTTCCCACATTTATGGGCATACACCCTTACAGGTTTTTACCCTACCTGTTCTCGCGATTGTAAGTTGCTTCAAAACAGGTGTCGTTGTCCCGTTCTTTGTAAGAGAGAACCTTCTCGCTAGACCGCTAACTCGACCAGCAAATGTATATGTGAAAAAATGCTCATCACCTGCTGTAGCACCATCAGTTTGAGAAAAAGCTAATTGCCCTCCTCCTCCAAGCTGGGCTTTGATAAGCTCCTCTTGTTCATTAGCTCCGTTACCACAATCTACTGAAGCATCGACTATCCCATCTGAATTACAATCAACAAAAACGATCCACCCTACCGAGAAATCTTTTTCACTATCTCCCGCACAAGTTGTTTGGTTGATACTGGTACAAACTGTAACACTATTTCTTCTTTTGAGTGCTTCACTCCTTGCCAATAGCAATGCTGAAACCAATTCATTTGAAGCTACTGTTGCTCTATTATTGTCTAGCATACTCCTAAAGTTTGGCGCCGCAATTGAGGCTAAAATAGCGACTATAGCCACAGTCACTATCATTTCAATGAGAGTAAATCCTGAATTAGGTTTTTTATTTTTTATTTTTTTCTTCATAACAATTTAACCATGCAAAGATATTAGCCTTATTTTTTATTTATAATAATTAGGATAAACATTGATGCATTTAAATATATACTTTTAAATTGCTCAACTTTTTCAGGCAAACTCCATTTAATCACATTTAACAAAACAACGAGGCTTTCTCAGATGAGTGGTAATTGGCACGATATTGAGATACACCTAAGCAACATCAAGAAAAGACCTATACGCTTTACAAAAAAAGAATCTATTTCTGGCGGCTGCATCAATCAAGCTTGGAAAGTTACCGACAATCATAATGACCAATATTTCATTAAAATAAACTCTCCTGCTTTAGAAGAAATGTTTGTTATCGAAGCAGAATCCCTCAAACAAATAGAACAAAGTAACAGTATTCGCGTACCCCGCGTTTTAGCGTATGGTTCCAACCCTGAATTTAGCTATCTAGTACTTGAGTACATACCCCTGAAGTCACCATTAAACCAAAAGGAACTGGGAAAACAACTTGCTCAAATGCATCAAGCCACAAACCCATTGGAGCAAGAATCCAATCAATTTGGTTGGAGGAAAAACAATTATATTGGTTCCACTCCTCAATCGAATCAATATCATAAGCAATGGATTTCATTCTGGAAAAATGAGCGCTTACTTTACCAACTCAATCTAGCTAGAAACAAAGGGTATTCAACGAAAGCCTATGATGCGGGATTAAAACTTGCAGAGTCTTTAGCCTTATTCTTTACAGACTACCATCCCAAGCCTTCGTTATTACACGGCGACTTGTGGGGAGGAAACTGCGCAAGCGATATGGATGATAATCCCGTAATTTACGACCCTGCTGTCTATTATGGCGACAGAGAAACGGACATAGCGATGACCGAACTCTTTGGTGGTTTTAGTGCTGATTTTTACAGTACTTATAATGATTGCTATGCCTTGGATTCAGGCTATAAAACGAGAAAAAATCTTTACAACCTTTACCATATTTTAAATCACTATAATTTATTTGGCGGAGGGTATGCCAGACAAGCTGAAAAGATGACTAAACAGTTACTTGCTGAAGTTTAAATAATACTGGTGGTAAATATCATATAATTTGCCCCCCGTTTTTAGCGATTTTGTGTTACCAGCATTGCTGTATTTCTCGAACCTTTTGATACATCACCAATCTCACCCTCTTCCCTGTAAAAAAGCGGGCGCAAAGTAGAGGTTAATTCAATCAACTCTGTAGTTTTCAACCTGAAATCGGGATTGTTAGGACCTGAGTCATCAACTTTTTGCTGTGACCACGTTTCATAAAATAATAAGCCATCAGCTTTTAATGCATTGATAATTGGCTGAAACAATGACCTATTCAAAAAGTAACTCACAACAATCACATCGTATTGCTTATTTAAAAGCCCATCATTTTCAATATCTCGACAGATACAAGAGACGGACAAATTTTGTTGCTTAACATACTTTTCAACACTTGATAAAACCACCGGAGAAATGTCCACAGCATCGACGTCAAAACCCTGTGCAGCCAAAAAAATCGCGTTGCCCGCTCTACCACAAGCCAAATCCAACGCACTGCCATTTCTAGGAAGAAGATGCTGATTCTCAATTAAAACTTGTGCTGGTTTTGCAGAAGCGATATCAGCACTTTGATAAGCTTCATTCCATTTGCTTAGTTTTGAAGCCACTTATTTACGCCAGAATGCTGGCGTTAAAACAACTAACAAAGTAAATATTTCCAGTCGCCCCATTAACATAGACAAACACAAAATCCATTTCGAAAAATCACCCACTTCTTTATAGTTTTCAGAAACCTCGCCAAGACCAGGGCCTAAATTATTCAAGGTTGCTGCAACCGCCGAAAATGCCGTTATTTGATCCATCCCTGCTGCCATTAACACCAACATAAAAACAACAAAAAGAGCTATATAAACAGAAAAGAATCCCCATACTGCTTGCACAACATCCCTATCAACAGGTTTGCGGTTTAATTTAATGGCTATCTTGGCGCTAGGGTGAATCAATCGAGTAACTTCTCGCCAACCTTGCTTGAATAACAACAATACCCTGATCACTTTCATTCCACCGCCTGTTGAGCCTGCACACCCGCCTACAAAGCTTGCAAATATTAGCAGCACTGGCAAAAAGCCTGGCCAGTGACTATAGTCTGTTGTTGTAAAACCGGTGGTTGTAGCAATAGAAACCACTTGGAACATCGCGTTGTAATAAGATTCTGAAAAGCTGCCATAGACATGCATAAAGTATAAATAGCCAAACGTAATCAACGTTAGCACAAGCATTAATATGCCATATAAGCGAAACTCAGAGTCTGCATGATAACTGCTCAAACTCAATGAACGCCACGCCATAAAGTGCAGACTAAAATTAACGCCTGAAAGCAACATAAACACAACGGCAACTAGCTCGATAATATGATTATCAAAATACCCTATACTTGCATCATGCGTAGAAAAGCCACCAATGGCTATGGTCGAAAAGCTATGGCTTATCGCGTCAAAAGCATCCATGCCTGCAAAATAGTAAGCTAATGCGCAAACAACAGTGAAAGTAAAATAAATGATCCAGAGTAACTTTGCTGTCCCTTTTATTCTTGGCGTTAACTTTGAATCTTTCACAGGGCCAGGGGTTTCTGCACGATATAACTGAATACCACCAATGCCTAGCATGGGCAAAATAGCCACGGCTAAAACAATGATTCCCATTCCTCCTAGCCATTGTAACTGTTGCCTGTAAAATAAAATGGATTTAGGCAGATCATCCAAGCCTGTAATAACAGTTGCACCTGTTGTGGTTAATCCTGATATTGATTCGAAAACAGCATCCACAAAGGATATATTTAAGTCTGGTGAAAACAGTAACGGTGCAGACCCAGAAACACCTAACACTGCCCAAAATAGTACAACGACTAGAAAGCCCTCTCGTAAGCGTAACTCTCGTTTCCTTTTACGGACAGGAAACCACATCACTCCTCCAATAACAAAAATTAATGCAAACCCCTTAATGAATGGAGAAAGAGAAAGCTCATCATAAATCCAACCAATCAAAACAGGCGGCAACATAGTGAAGCTAAACATCACTAATAGCAGACCTAAAATTCGTTGAATGACCAATAATTGCATTATTTATATTGGGCTATATATACCCAACACCCACTTGAAACATTTTTTCAACAGCGGAGATATAACGTTTATCAGTAAGAAAAAGAATGACATGATCATTCTCTTCTATCACAACGTCTTGATGAGGCTCTATAAATTCAGTATCACGCACAATAGCGGCAATTGTCGCGCCTGGAGGAAGCTTTAAATCAACACGTTTTCGGCCAACCACTCTGGAGTTTTGTTTATCACCATGTGCAACAACTTCAATAACTTCAGCTGCACCTTTTCGTAACGAATGAACCGATGTCACATCACCACCACGCACATGAGCAAGCAATGCACCAATAGTGATTTGCTGAGGAGAAACAGCGTGGTCAATATTTGCGCTTTCCACTAAATCGACATATACGGTTTTATTGACCAATGACATTACCTTTCTTGCACCCAAACGTTTTGCTAACATCGCCGACAATATATTAGCTTCATCATCATTTGTCAGTGCACAGAATATATCCATATCACTAATATTTTCTTCTATTAAGAGCGCTTCATCTGCTGCATCCCCTTCTAATACAATTGCTTTATTAAGGTTTTCAGCCAAATCATTCGCCACTTCGGGTGATTTTTCTATAATTTTTACTTGGTATCTTCCTTCTTCTAACGCGTCAGCTAAGCGTCTCCCAACATTGCCACCACCTGCAATCATTATACGTTTATAGGGTTTATCCACACTACGAAGCTCACTTACAACCGCTCGAACATGTTTTGCGCTGGCCACTACAAATATCTCATCATTCGCTTCGATAATTGTAGTGCCGCTTGGAATTATCGCCTTACCTTGTCTAAAAATAGCAACAACTCTAACTTTAACCTCGGGTAGATTTTGACCTAAATCACTGATTGGATGCCCAACTAAGGGCCCTTCATGAAAAGCTTTTACAGAAACAAGGCGAACCGTTCCACCCGCAAAATCAATAACCTGTAATGTCCCAGGGTTTGAAATTAATCGATAGATATGATCTGTAATTAATTGTTCGGGACTGATTAATACATCAACAGGGATTAACTCCGGCGTAAATAACTCTGGATGCTGTAAATAACCTGCAGCCCTTACTCTAGCAATACGTGTTGGAGTACGAAATAAGCTATAAGCAATTTGGCAAGCCATCATATTAACTTCATCGCTGTTGGTTACAGCAATGAGCATATCGGCATCGTTAACATTGGCTTGCTCTAAAACATCAGGATGCGCCGCATGACCTTGTTTGGTATGCACATCTAACTTTTCACGCAAATCTCGGAGCGCAGCCTTATCTCTATCGATAATGGTTATATCATTATCTTCACTCGCCAAGTTCCGAGCTAAAGAACTCCCTACCTGCCCCGCCCCTAGAATAACGATATTCATACTCTTATCTTACTCACTTTACTTGCCGTACTTTTTCGGGTCGATATTCAATGAACGCATTTTTCGATAAAGGTGGGTTCGTTCCATTTGTACAAGTTCAGCTAATTTACTAACGTTACCGCCAACTTGGTTAAGCTGGAAATCTAAATAATCATGTTCAAATTGCTCTCTTGCCTGTCTCAACGGTAAATCAAATAAGCTTTGAGGCACTTGGGATATGGGTGAAGAAAATAGGGGGATTTCAGTACCTAATGACTCTTCAACTTCTTCTTGTGTTATTTCAGAATCCGTTCCCATAATTAAAAGACGCTGCACTAGATTTCTTAACTCACGAATATTGCCAAACCACTCATGGTTACGTAAAAAGTTCTGTGCAGGCACTGAGAAATGCCTATAGGGCAAACCATCTTGCCCTGTTAGTTGATCAACGTAATAGCTTAATAACTCAGGAACATCTTCTGGGTGCTCACGAAGCCCCGGAAGAATCAAAGGTATAGTATTAATCTGTGAATATAAATCACTATCAAAAAGCCCTGCCGCAACATCATCACGCAAATCATGTTGCGAGGAAAATACCAAAGATGTACCTAGTTCAATATGCTCGCTACCATTTACCCTCGTGTAATAGCCTTCACGTAGGGCATTCAAGAGCCGCTTTTGAGCATCCATCGACAATGCGGCAATGTCTGAAAGGTAAAGACAGCCACCCCGAGATTCATCCAATAGACCGTATTGAACCTTGTCTCCAGATTCCCAACCGAACAATTCTTTACTAATATTATTTGTTTCAAACGATGACACTGTCGCCCTGACAAAAGGTCTATTAGACCCACTACTATTCGCATGGTAATAGCGAGCAAAGACCTCTTTCCCTACACCAGAGTCACCATACATGAGGACAACATTATTATGCTCCGCAATACGTTTAATTTGCTCTCGCAAATTTTTCATGAGAGCGCTGCTACCAATAGGTTCGTAAGTTTCACTAACCTGCTCTCGTAGTCCCTTATTTTCTTGTATTAGTTGCTCAGAACGCAGTGCATTCTCAATGACTAATAACATTTTCGCCATGGATAATGGCTTTTCTATAAAGTCATAGGCGCCTAAACGAGTTGCTTCAACAGCTGTTTCTATCGTCCCGTGCCCTGACATCATTATCACAGGGCAACATAGAGAGCCACTCTTTTGCCAGCCTTTCAATAATGAAATACCATCTTCGCCTGGCATCCATATATCCAGTAACACAAGATCAGGGCGGCGTTTTCTTTGTAGTTCTTTGGCTTTTTCAGCACTTTCCGCTACCGCAACATCATAACCTTCGTCTTCTAATATTTCGCTGACAAGCTGACGAATATCGGGCTCATCATCCACTACAAGAATAAATTGTGCTGTCATAGATCTTTTCTCAATGGACTAATCCTCATAGTGCTTAGTATGAGACCCCAGCATAACTCAGGTGACGAGCAAAAGTGCTTGAAACCTCACTGCTTTTCGTTGGAAAACTTGCCAATAACTCGTTATTAGCTTCATTTCCCGCCTCAATCAGTGAAATTTCAAGCGACTTTTCTTTCGCCACTAAGTTATGCTGAGGTCTCAGTAACTTAATTAATGGGTAAATACACATTGATTCTAGCACCTCCTGATTGATTGTTTTTCGCAATAACTCTACCACCGTGTTCTTCGACAATCCTTTTTACAATCGCCAAACCTAAACCAGAACCTTTTACTTTCGATGTTTTATAGGGCTCGAATATATTAGCAAGCAACACTTCATCAATTCCCGGCCCGTTATCACTCACTGTCAATACAAACTGTTTGTAGCCATTGTCTAATTCTTTAACTTGCGAAGAAAGTGTAAGTACCGACTGCTTATCACTCTCCTCTCCATCGATAGCTTCTAAGGCATTTTTTATAAGATTGATGAGTAACTGACGAATTCTATCTGTATCTACTTGAAGGATAGGGGAACCCTCCAAAGCTAATTTTATCTCGGCTTGTGACAAATTAATACGGTACAGCTCCGAAACCTCCGTTATCAGACTATTAATATCAACGTCTTTTAATTTTAACTCAGGCACTCTGGCATATTCACTAAAGGCATCTACCATTTTTTTCATGGTGTCAACCTGATTGATAATGGTGTTACTCATGCGATCCAATAAATCAGCAGATTCCTCATCCAATATAGGCTTTAAGCGCCGTTGGAGTCGTTCTGCAGAAAGTTGTATTGGCGTTAACGGGTTTTTAATTTCATGCGCTAAACGCCTTGCTACCTCACTCCAAGCGGCATCATGCTCTGCCTGTAATGCCTCGCTGATATCATTAAATACAAGAACAAAACCCTGAGTTCCATCGGTAAGCTCTGGCAAGGCTACACCACGACAAACTAAACTATGCTGAGCACCCTCTAAAACCAATGATATATCTGTCTGCCACACTTTATCTTGTTTATTAATGGCAGTATATTCAATCATTTCTTCATTCAACAAATAAGGCTTCACACTCTCATAGAAAGGGAGAAGCCCTGATTCCTCTGTACATACATCCTCCAACATCTTTCCACTAAATGTTTTGGGGGTTGCCAATAACAACTGCTCTGCCGCTGTATTTATCCGCCGTATCACAAAATTATCATCCAGCGTTATAACGCCCGATGTCATATTATCTAAAACGATATTAAGATAATCATGCTGACGCTTTAATTGATTCTGGCTTAGCTCACTCTCTCTACGCGCCGTTGATAAACGTGTCGTCATTGTATTAAAAGAGCGTGCTAACAAACTAAAATCATCTTTTTCAGCCACCGGCAATTTTGTTTGCAAATTACCTGAGGCTACTGACATTGTTCCTTCTAAGAGCGTCCGAATAGGTTTCGTCAATCGCAAAGAATAAATAAAAGCAGCCCAAATTGAGAAGAGTATAGACAGCAACATAATCAGCAATAGTGTTATCCGAAAACCTTTTTTAATCAAACCTCGTTGATAATTGATTTCTTGATACTGATTAAAAGTATTTTGAACACTTTCTGCTAAAACTTGCTCTTTATCTGAAAATGGAAATAACGCTGTTAAAATTAAAGTTTCTCTTCCCACTCCTGAGGTTAACTTCAACGCCACACGAGAAAACAAACCATCTTTCTCTGCGGGTTCTAATTGATACATATAGCCACGGCTAGCTATTTTTCGATATATTTCATCAGTCGGAAAGTGAGGCAGTAACGTACCCGCATCTTCACCACTGTAAACTAATACTCGCTTACTACTATTGAGCAGTACAATTTCATAAGCTCCCATTGCTTGCGCTTGGCGCTCAATGAAATCGGTATAGTCCAACTCATCCACCGTTTCAAGCGCTTTAGCTGCACGCTCTAAATCAAATAAATGTTGGCGCATTCTTACATCCAAAGAACTACGAACCAACTCTAATGAGTCTTCAAGCGCGCCTTCAATCTTGATATTAAACCAATTATCAATTCTATCGCCAATAAAATTCATGGAAAAATAAGAAACAACTAAAACGGGCAAAATGGTCAATAAAGCAAACGCATACATCAATCGTATTGTGAATCGAGACCCTGCCTGACCAGAGCGCAAGTATTTGATTGCCTTAAATACGTTATAAATAATCAAGCTTGATAAAATTAACAATATAATGATATTTAACGGAAACAACCAAGTATTAATATCGCTTGTCTGCTGGGGATTACTGGTAGAAATACCTAGCAATATTAACGACGTTGCTAGCAATAATGCCGTTATAAGAACAGGAAAAACCTGAAAGAAAAGGGTTCTTACGGTAAGGGCCACAAGATCCCCTCACTAGCTATACTGTATTTATCACTAAATAAAGATTGAATACGCAATGGTAAACGCAATGTCTCAGGTGCCATATCGGCAACGGCTAAAACGGAATAACGATTGCCACCCTCAGATGTTTGAACATTGGGCAAAGAATACTGCCGAAGCTCTCCCAGTTTTCTTAAAGCTGCTGATAAGTTGGAGAAATTCCAATGTTCGTTGGTATCATTACGAGTAAGTAAATAATGCTGGCTTAAGGCATGATATTTGAGTTGATAATTAATAGTGTGCAATGTAACTTCTTTATTAAACCACCACCCACGATCAATAATAAGGCGAAACTGAACGCGAGCTTTAAGTGCCACGCCATTTTCTAGAGCCTTTTGTAGATAATTTGTTAAATCAAACTCAACACCCGTTAAAATTTTGTATTTGGGCGTGTTACCCACTATTTTAAAATCCGTAAAAGTAACACCGTCTGCATAGATAGCAGAGGACGTTAGCAAGAAACTTGCAATAAGTATTTTAGTAAAAACTAATTTAATTAAATCCAGCATGAGTACTATTTTAGCCTTAAACCCGTGCTAGGTCACTTACTACTCTCATCAACTCTAGATAACTAGAGTGATTCTCTAAAATCAACTCTATTAGCAGTGATTTTATTCACCATTATTTGTAATGCTTCAATATCACTTGGCGTAATATCTTTAGTTGCATTTTTTGTAAGAATTTCCACTTGCGTCCTTAAATTTTCTCTAAAGTCATAACCTTTTTTTGTTAACTTAACAAATACAACGCGCCTATCTTTAACCCCATGCTCGCGCATCACTAAAGATTTCTTTTCCATTCTTGAAATCAATGTAGATACTGCCGAGCCATCTAAATGCATGGCATTCGAAAGTTCATTCATTGTTATTTCTTTATCTAGCTCACATAACTCTAGAATATAAACATTCTGTGGAGAGACATCATTCCCCAGCGCATCTTTATAAAAAGATGAGATTTCACGCCACCCTCTGTACAAATTAAAACAAAGATGCTGATTTAAATTAGTTTCCATCACTTCCATACCTCTAACTATTTGGTAGAAAATAGTTCATTTTGCAAACTATTTAAAATAGAAACTATTTATGAAGGTTAGGTTATTTCCAATAGGCTTAATTTTGCTTCTCTATTTTTGCCAAATAGAAACCATCCAAACTACTTTCTCCTGAGAAAATTTGTCGCCCACACCCCTGACTTCTCCCAACAGGTAAGGCTTTAGCGTCACTATGGCGCAAAAGAAAGGATGCCACTTGTAATTCATTTTCTTGAGGAAGTATTGAACACGTCGCATAAACTAAAATACCCTTGGGCTTTAATTTTTTCCACAAGACATCTAACATTTCACCCTGCAACTGTTGCAATTCTTTTATATCAGACTGCCGACGCAATACTTTTATATCTGGGTGACGGCGAATAACACCCGTAGCAGAACAAGGCGCATCCAATAAAATACGATCAAAAAGTTTATTGTTTGCGTAGTTATCGGACTCCAAGATATCAGATGCAACCACTTTGGCTTTGAGTTTTAATCGCTGTAAGTTCTGAGTGACACGCTCCAAGCGAGATGCACTACTATCCACCGCAGTCACATCAAGGTCTTTTGCACTTTCTAAAATATGCCCTGTTTTACCACCCGGTGCTGCACAAGCATCAAGCACCGTCATGCCGTCTTCGCAATCCAAAAGGATACTGGCCAATTGCGCGGCGCCATCTTGCACCGAGACTTCACCCTCTTCGAAACCTGGCAAATCATACACATTACAAGGTTTTGCGAGGCTAATAGCGGTCCCTACACCATCAAGTAACTTTGCTTCAATATTAACTGCTTGCAGTTTTTTCAGGTAATCATCACGGCTTTGGAGACTAAGATTCACTCGTAATGTCATCGGCGCACGTTGATTAGATTCATGCAGTATTGCCTGCCAATTATCAGGCCAAGCCTGCCTAACCTCATCAATTAGCCATTGGGGAAAGGCATATTTAGCAGGTTCTTGTTCATTGATGATCTTCTGTAACTTTTCTTGACCACGCAGATAATTACGCAAAACTGCATTCACTAAGTTCTTTGCCCACGGCTTTTTTAAGCCTTTTAATGCACCGACTGTTTCACCAACCGCCGCATGGTCAGGCGTTTCTTGATAAATGATTTGATACAAGCCCACTCGAATCAAGCATTCAACATCTTTATCTTTTTTTCTAAGTTTTTTGGTGAGTAACTCATTCAATAATGCTGATAGAGGCTCGTGCCAACGTAAACTTCCATAACAAAGATCACGAACTAGAGGATCTTCTGCATCTAACAAAGCAGAACTGAGTGATTCGCCTTGATAGATGACACGTTGTAGTATTTTTGCCGCGCTAGTTCTTGGGTTTTGGATTTTGTTAGATTTTTTAGACTGCATTATGATAGAAAACCCTTAAATTAAGGGTTTTTACAATCCACCCCCCCTGTTTTTTGACGATTTGTACTTTTCTAAAGGTTTTCATGATGGCAATTTCGCACCTAACAACGATCGTCCATTCAAAAAATCACGCACATCCATCGCTTTCTTCCCGGGCAATTGCAAACGAGAGAAAGACAATACGCCATCGCCCGCTGCCACACAAACCCCATCCGGAGATTCACTAATGACTGTGCCTGCTGACTCATTGGATGAGCTATTTTTTACTTTTGACATAAACAATCGTAACGGCTTACCGTTAAATAAGGTGAAAGCCACTGGCCATGGATTAAACGCCCGTATGGTTTGATCTATCTGCTTTGCTGATTGTGTCCAATCAATCTCTGCTTCGGCTTTATTGAGTTTATGCGCGTAACTGGTGATACTTTCATCTTGCACTTCTGGAACAAGCTTATCTTCTTGAATCAAATCCAAAACTTGCAATAAAGCATCTGCGCCATCGCTGGCAAGTCGATCATGAATTGTTTGACCCGTATCTTGCGGACTAATTGGGCAAGTAATTTTCAATAGCATATCACCCGTATCTAACCCTGCAGCCATTTGCATAATCGTAACACCTGTTTCAACATCACCTGCTTGAATAGCGCGATGAATGGGTGCAGCGCCACGCCAACGGGGGAGTAAAGACCCATGAATATTCAAACAACCATATTTAGGCAGTTCCAAAACAACTTGCGGAAGGATTAAACCGTAGGCTGCAACCACCATTACATCTGCATTAAAACTCGCCAGTATCTCTTGTGCATCAGCATCTTTTAATGACAACGGTTGTTCAACCCTGATTCCTGACTCAACAGCCAGCTGCTTTATCGACCCGAACTGAACTTTACGCCCTCGACCTGCGGGGCGGTCAGGTTGTGTATAAACTGCTACAACGTCGTGAGGTGAATCGATTAACGCTTGAAGCGCAGGAACAGCAAAGTCAGGCGTACCTGCGTAGATAATTTTTAATTTATTCATTATTTTTTTAAGGCTATTGATGAGGTATAGGGCAATTAGATTTATGCAGCATCTTGCTTTGCAAGCTTTTCAAACTTTTTACGCAAACGTTTTTGCTTTAATGGCGAGAGGTAATCCACAAATAACTTACCTTTCAGGTGATCCAATTCGTGCTGAATACAAACTGCCAACATTCCATCAGCTTCTAAAGTAAACTCTTTACCATCCCTATCCAATGCAACCACAGTAATTTCTTCTGCTCTTGTCACTTCTGCATAATACTCTGGCACAGATAAACAACCTTCTTCACACACTTCTTCGCCCTCTGCGTGCGTAATTACAGGGTTTATAAAACAATAAGGCTCGTCTTTATCTTCTGACACATCAACGACAACAATCTGCTTATGCACATTCACCTGCGTTGATGCCAAACCAATACCAGGTGCATCGTACATTGTTTCTAACAGATCATCGAGAAACTGGCGCGTCTCATCCGTCACCTCCTCAACAGGTTTTGCCTTGGTGCGTAAACGCGCATCAGGAAAGCGTAAAATTTTTAATTT
>CAZSXI010000011.1:0-15328 GCA_964611045.1 uncultured Cocleimonas sp.
ACGGGCAGAAAAACAGACCGCTTATTGTTTGATCATCAACGTACACTTGCACATAGTTTTGGATTCACCAATGACGAAAACAACGAATCCATTGAAGCTTTCATGCAACTTTATTATCGTAATATCACTGAGCTTGAAAGGCTTAACGAGGTATTGCTGGGGCTGCTGCGTGAACACATTTTACAAAGCAAACAAACAGCCCCTACCCCCATTAATAACTATTACAATAATCACAATGGCTATTTAGCACTTGCGCAAGATGACCTATTTGAAACACAGCCTCATACCCTTTTAGAAGTTTTTCACATCATGCAAAACTTGCCTGAAATTGAAGGATTAACCCCCAAAACACTGCGTAACTTACGTCAAAATTTACACCTGATAAATGATGAATATAGAAATAATTCACATCATAAACAAATTTTCATCAATATCATGTCAGAGTCACAAGGCGTTACTTTTTCATTGCGACGCATGAATCGTTATGGCGTGTTAGCGGCGTATCTTCCTGCCTTTGCCAACATTGTTGGGCGCATGCAATATGATCTTTTCCATGCTTATACGGTGGATGATCATACGTTAAATGTGGTGCGTAATATTCGTCGTTTAAGCACGGTAAAAGGCAAAGAAGAGTTGCCCTTTTGCGCTAAGATATTTACCACATTACACAAACCAATGATCTTATGCCTTGCGGGTTTATTTCATGATATTGCCAAAGGTCGTGGTGGTAGTCATTCTGAAAAAGGCGCAATTGATGCGCTTGAGTTTTGCCAGTCACACGCATTGAGTGCGCATGATTCAAAAACAGTCAGTTGGCTGGTTGAGCAACACTTGCTATTAAGTAGCGTAGCACAACGCAAAGACCTAAGTGACCCTAAAGTGATTAAAGAAGTGGCTGATGAATTACTCACTCAGGAGCGTTTAGATTATCTTTATCTACTCACTATTTGTGATATTCGTGGGACTAATCCAACCTTACTAAATAGCTGGAAACATTCGCTGTTAAAAGACTTATACCGCGCCACACGTGCCTATCTTCAAAATGGCTCACTGGATATTGAAAATAGTAAGAAACTTATTCAGCAAAAGAAAGATTCTGTTCAAGAGCAACTGCTAGAAAAAGGCATTAATAATGATGTTTGCCAAGCATTTTGGCAGCGCTTTGGTGATCGTTATATTTTACAACACTCAGTTGAATCGTTGGCTTGGCATATCAGAGAAATATCAAAAGAAACTGGCTCTGATAATATTGTAAGAGTCAAAGATGATGACAATAAAAACAGTACCCTACTCTTTATTTTCTCCCCTGATAAAACTGATATTTTCAGCCGAATAACAGCGGCTATCGAACAACGCCAACTTAGCGTGGTTGCGGCGCGCATCATCTCTAGCAACGATGGCTA
Source organism: uncultured Cocleimonas sp. (assembly GCA_964611045.1). GTDB lineage: Bacteria > Pseudomonadota > Gammaproteobacteria > Thiotrichales > Thiotrichaceae > Cocleimonas. The sequence continues at coordinate 1,404 of CAZSXI010000011.1, forward strand.
TGTGCTAGATACTTTCAACTTACTTACCAGTGATGGAATGCCTTTAAGCGATGACCGAGACAAACAGCAGCTCATCATGTCTATCGAAAAAAATCTGATGCAAGATGAACTTTCTTATGATTTTAATCACCATAGACAACCACGACAATTAAAGCATTTTGAAACACAAACTAGAGTGTTGTTTGATCAAGATGAATCACGTAATCAAACCGTTATTTCCATCCGAACGGCTGATAGTGTTGGGCTATTAACAAGCATTGGAAAGGTGTTTAATGAGCAAGGCATATTGATACACGATGCAAGAATTTCAACCTTAGGCGAAGTGGCTGAAGATATTTTTAGAGTGACTACTTTAGGAAATAAGCTAATTAGTAACGATCAATACGCACAAATAAGCGCAGCTTTAGAAGAGAGCTTACAGGCGTAATAAGCCTGCGCCCATTGAGTATTTTTTATCGCCTTGCTCTAAAGAATATTCTGATGACAGCGGCGCACCAATTATTAAAGCATCGCCCTCTAATCTTTGATTTTCTTCAATCAAAGAGTCTATTTTACTTGAATCAAGGTCTCCCCAAAATTGCTTTGAAGTAATATCATAATCAAATGAAACACGCTGGATTTCTTTATGCATCTTCTCAGCATTTAATGCGGCATCTAAAACAACCCGTTTAGTAAAAATATTGTAAGGATTAGCAGTAGACTCTGAAGTCACTCTTTTTTGCTTGATTACTTTTTTGTTAATAACAGATGCTTTTAATGAATATTTTTGAAGCAAATAATCTTCATCCACATCAAAAGCTACAGTATTTGAATTTGGATTGATCAAAAGCTTTTGGCTAATCACATCAACCACTGTTTTCAATTTACGGGGGTTGTTAAAAAAACCAAAGATTGATGACACGCCGAGTATAAAAGTGAGTGCAATCACCGAATATAATACGGGTGATGATAGTAAGTCACTTAAATCAGTCGATGAATAGACTTCTTCTTTTTTCGTTTTCTTATTAAACATCTGAGGACTCTATTATTTTTATATAGACCTCATTCTACGTACTCAAGATGACTACAAGCTGAATAAGGAAGCCCTGAGACCTCAGCTTAATTGCAATTACTTCTTCTTTTGAAAAGCCGACAACATTCCCCGTAAAATATTTAGCTCACTTGGTGTGATTTTAACTCGTCCATACAGCCGCCGTAGTCTTGTCATCAAGTGTTTAGGGTTTTCAGGGTCAAGAAATTTGGATTCAATCATCGCAGTTTCAAGATGTTTGTAATAGCCTTCCATCGCATCTGCTGTAACTACTTCTTCAGGTTCATCCTTTATCATCTCACTATTAGGTTGAGTAGCGACTCTGCATTCATAACTTAATATCTGCACCGCAGAGGCAAGGTTTAAAGAGCTGTAATCAGGGTTTGTTGGAATATGCACAAGATAATGGCATAAAGCTAATTCATCGTTAGTTAGACCAGAGCTTTCCCTGCCGAAAATTACAGCCACCGTACCTGTCTGAGCTTGCTTTACTAGTTGTTGGCTACATTCGCGTGGTTCTAAAATATCCCATGCCAAGGTACGTTCGTGCCTTGCACTCGTACCAACTACCAAATGGCAGCCTGCTAGCGCATCTTGTAAAGAATTAACCACCGTAGCGTTATCTAAAATATCCGTAGCATTCGACGACATAGCAACCGCTTGCTCATCAGGAAAGTGTTTAGGTTTAACCAAATAAAGCTCACTCAAGCCCATCGTTTTCATCGCGCGTGCGGCCGAGCCAATATTACCGGGATGTGAGGTTTGAATTAATACGATTCTTATGTTTGCTAATGTGTTTCTCGCACTCATTTTCGTCTATACTCTCGCGGCTTATAATTAATTAAAGTAACTGCTCAGAATGTTTATATTTTCATTCAGATCGAGGCGCTTTCGCACGCAGGATGTGAGCATAGTTTAATATGTGACCATTCGAGTACGAAAGCAACGAAGAGCTGAATGAAAAGATGAATATTCTGAGCAGTTACGTAGAGGTTTATCATGCATCCTATGCTTAACATGGCCATAAAGGCCGCACACGAAGCTGGCGATATTATCGCTCGTAGCGCTGATAGAATCGACCAATTACAGATTGAAAACAAGGATAAAAACGACTTTGTTACAGAAATTGATCGTGCCGCAGAAGATACCATCATTGGTATCTTGAAAAATGCCTATCCTGATCATGCATTTTTAGGCGAAGAAAGTGGCAAACATGAAGGCAAAAAAAGTACTTCTCCGTACAGTGATTCATCAAAATACGAATGGATTATTGATCCACTCGATGGTACAACCAATTTCTTATACGGTATCCCACATTTCGCAGTATCTATAGCGCTTAAAAAAGATGGCATACTAGATCAAGCGGTCATTTATGACCCAATGAAAGATGACCTCTTCTACGCATCACGTGGAGCTGGAGCATTTTTAAACAAGCGCCGTATTCGTGTATCAAAGCGTTTATCGTTAAGTAATGCGTTGCTAACGACGGGCATCCCGTACCTTCCTGAACACAGTGAAAATATCGATAATTATTTCAATACCATGAAAATATTGATGGTTGATACTGCAGGTGTACGTCGCCCCGGTTCTGCCTCTTTAGACCTAGCCTACGTTGCCGCAGGTCGTTATGACGGTTTTTGGGAATTTGCACTGCATGAATGGGACATCGCAGCAGGTGTTTTAATCGTACAAGAAGCAGGCGGATTAGTTGGCGACCTAAAAGGTGGGAATTCTCACCTAGAAACAGGCAATATCGTCGCAGCCAGCCCTAAAGTCTTTAAAGATATGGTTAAAAGACTGCATACCGTGCTTAAATAGACTTTAACCCACCTTGTTAGTGAGGCGAGGTGAGCTAAAACTTATTACAATCCCTCTGCCTCCATAGACAAATAAACCTGAAAGGCATTCCTACGATTTGTTGCCTCAAAGGCGGGGAGGTTTTCATAGTCTGACCAATCAACCGCATCATAAACTTCATCAAAATCCAGCATTTCTTCTACACCTGCGCCCATTTTCTCACGCATAAAGGCGAGGTATTTACGTGTCAACGATATAGATTTAGGGTCTTTTGCCCACGATCCATGCCCTGGAACGATAGCATGAGGGTTTTGTGATTCCATTTTTTCCAAGGTGGCTAACCAGTGTTTTGTATCGCTGCTACCTAAAAAGGGTACGCGTTTTTCAAACATTATATCACCTGTATATAAGACTCGGTCATTTTCAACATATAACGTCAAATCACCATCTGAATGCGCTTTACCGATAAAACTCATAATAAATTTAACACCACCAAGTGTGAACTCTTCACTTTTATCAATAATTCTATCAGGTGTTACTACGACGGTTTGGTCATTCACCCACGGGTCTAATGAGAATCGACGTTCTTCTAAACGGCTAGTAGCAGCTTCTGAATCAATGTATTCATAAACACCATCAGGGGCAATAATTTCTGCACCCAATTCTTTAAACACCTGTAAACCATAAATATGATCGGCGTGATAATGGCTGACGATGACTTTTACAATTGGCTGATCCGTGATTTTTTTAATTTTCTGTACTAACTTATGCGCCAATGATGGAGAGCCTAAAGCATCAAAAACTACCACACCTTCATCAGTAATAATCACACCTGCATTAGAGATAAAACCTGCATTATCCGTTGCAATACCCGCCATCCCTCCGACATACCACGAGTGTTCGGCGATCTGCTGTAAATCCATTTCCACATCAACAGGTACATAGGCACTTTCGCCGTTCGGTGTGACAACGGACTCAGTAATTGGGGCTACCTTACTGGTAAAAGTAGCTAACAATATGAAAGCGATGACTAAAAGGGCAAAAATAGACGCAAAAATTTTCATTTGTTTTATTGATCTCTAATGTTTCTAATAAATGTTAATAAATGTCGCTCACCTTCAACAGATGGGACACGAAGTTCATGGCTACTGCTTAACACAAAGCCTTTGGGAAGATACTGCATTTCAGCCGTAGGATATTGTCCCTTCATAGCATACATCGTTCCACCTTCTTTTAAATGCGAAGATGAAGATGAAACAAAATCATGGATGGATGCAAAGGCACGACTAACAATTGCATCGAAAGGTTTATCTGATTGCCATTTTTCAACACGTTCATGTACCACGCTGACATTTTTCAAGCCCAGCTCAATGACCGTTTGTTGAATAAATCGCGTTTTTTTACCGTTAGTATCTAATGCTGTAAATTGTCGCTGTGGTTGCATAATTGCCAATGGTATTGTCGGTAATCCACCACCACTGCCCACATCTAAACAGTTATCGCCATTGATTAAATCAGCGATCACGAGGCTATCAAAAATATGCAATGGAATCATATCTCTTGGATCACGTACTGCGGTGAGGTTGTAGGTTTTATTCCAACGGTTTAAGAGATCAACGTATTGTTGAAGCTTGGCTAGTTCCGTTTCGTCAGGATTACATGCTAATTCTTTTAAGCCTGAATTCCATAGATGGTATGCTTTTATATCTATTTTATCAACCAAACCAAAGTACCAATGAAGGAGCAGACAGTAAAACGATCAGTATTCCTGCCCATACTGCCTTTTTGAAAACATATCGAGTAACAATAATAGAAGCGATTAACAATACAGAGTTGATTGCAAAAAGTATCTCTCGAACAAATTTAACAAGGGGTGATAAGCCTTCTAGTATTTTCACTCCGCCTTCAAGCGTATAAATAACAGGAGCAAATAAACCCAAACCTTCGTGATAATTCAAATCCGCAGAGGCTTCTATCATAGGTTTTATAAACAACTTAATAATCAATACCACTTCAAAATACAGGTGAGAAAAAACAACTAAAACAGCAAGTATTTTTAATAAAACCCAGACCCATTGAATTTTCATGTTTTAACCTGTACTTACTTTTTTGTGACCATGCTTCTTCAAATACACCATTAAAATCGAAATTGTCGCAGGCGTAATGCCCGGAATACGTGAAGCTTGCCCTATTGTTGTCGGTTTTTGATCTTGTAGCTTTTGACGCGCTTCATTTGATAAGCCACCTTTTATGCCCGCGTAATCAAAATCACTTGGTAGCTTGGTTTCTTCGTTCTTTTTCTGCTTATCCACTTCTAGCATTTGACGATCAATATAGCCCGCGTATTTGAATTGCACTTCTACCTGCTCGGCAACTTTTTTATCTTCTACCGCAGGGCCAACTTTCTCAATACTCATCAATGATTGATAAGTCACATTGGGACGGCGCAATAATTCGCTTAGACGATATTCTCGGCTTAATGAACCATCAAAAACAGACTCAATTTTCTCTTTGCTAAGTTCAGTCGGGCGCAAAATCGTATCGCGTAAGCGCTGCATTTCGACTTCTACTTTTTCGCGTTTTTCATTGAATGCACGCCAACGGGCTTCACTCACCAAACCGAGTTCATGCCCTACTTCGGTTAAACGTAAATCAGCGTTATCTTCGCGCAATATCAAGCGATGTTCTGCACGGCTGGTGAACATACGGTAAGGCTCTTGCGTGCCGTGGGTAATTAAGTCATCGACCATCACACCGATGTAAGCATCACTACGTTTAGGGAACCATGCTTCTTTTTCTTGCACTAATCGCGCTGCATTAATGCCTGCCAACAAGCCTTGCGCGCCTGCCTCTTCATAACCTGTTGTGCCGTTAATTTGCCCTGCAAAAAACAAGCCTTTTACAAACTTAGTTTCTAGCGTTGGCTTTAGATCACGCGGGTCAAAATAATCATACTCGATAGCATAACCTGGGCGAGTAATATGTGCATTTTCAAAGCCTTGTATCGATCTTATAAAATCAAACTGGACATCAAACGGCAGGCTGGTTGAAATACCATTGGGGTAAACTTCATAAGTATCTAAGCCTTCTGGCTCAATAAAAATCTGGTGACTGTCTTTATCGGCGAAGCGCACAATCTTATCTTCAATCGACGGACAATAACGTGGACCAACACCATCAATCACACCCGTATACATCGGTGAACGATCAAGCCCACTGTGGATAATGTCGTGCGTGCGCTGATTAGTGTGGGTGATATGACAAGAAATCTGACGTGGATGATCTTCTGCTTTTCCCATATACGAAAACGTAGGAATCGGCGTATCACCTGGTTGCTCTTGTAGACTACTAAAATCAATTGAACGTGAATCAATCCGTGCTGGTGTTCCTGTTTTTAGGCGATCAACCCGAAACGGCATTTCGCGTAATCGTTCAGCCAAAGCAATCGAAGGCGGATCACCCGCGCGCCCACCCGAATGATTTTGCAAACCAATGTGAATCAACCCACCAAGGAAAGTTCCTACGGTTAAAATCACCGTTTTTGCAGAAAACTTTAAACCCATTTCAGTGCTAACACCGATGACGCGTTGATCATCGCCATCACCTTCAACAATCAAATCATCCACTGCTTGCATGAAGATTTGTAAATTCTCTTGTGACTCTACCGTCTTACGAATTGCCGCTTTGTAAAGCACACGGTCAGCCTGTGCACGCGTCGCACGTACCGCAGGACCTTTGCTCGCATTTAAAGTACGAAATTGAATGCCACCTTTATCAGCGCCATGCGCCATCGCACCACCCAGAGCATCAATCTCTTTTACGATATGCCCTTTACCGATGCCACCAATCGCAGGGTTACAACTCATCTGCCCTATCGTTTCAATATTGTGCGTCAGCAACAGGGTTTTTAAACCCATACGCGCAGGCGCAAGTGCGGCTTCGGTTCCCGCGTGACCGCCGCCGATGACAATGACATCAAATTTTTCTGAATAGAACATATCGTTTTCTCGTGCCTAAATCTCATAGATTTAGGCTATATAAAGCTGATGCGTAGTATATATGAGTTAGAACAAATATAAGAAAAAGGACACAGTTATTGTAATGAATTGTCGTTATTGTCCAAAATAGTGGTTAAAAATGGATAAAATGGATAATGTTGATATCCACCCCCCCTGTTTTTTAACGTTTTGTAGTTTATAAAGATTGTAAATTGAATGATAATTGGGCACCTCCCACCTAAATACCAAAACAGTTTTCGCTGTTACTTGATCAATACTAAATTAGTTTTGTAAGCTATTGACATTTTGTATTATAAAATTGTCATTCTTGCATGCTTTAAACGGAATTCTGGAGGGTACAGAGGGGAAATTCCGTTAATAATATACAAGGATGACGAGGGTTGACGTACAAATCGGCAAAAAAAGGGGGAGGTGGACTTAGAAACCATCAAAAACAACTGATTTCTTGCATTTAAAACCACTGTTTCGTTCAAACGTCGTTTTTAAAGCAAAAAAAATGCAACTCAAGTGAGTTGCATAAATAATACCACCAAAGGAGGATGGAGTATCATTCAAGTCCTTTCGAACTGAATATGGTTATATAATAATATGCTAATTTACTTATGTCAAATTTATTTATGATTTATTTTTATACGCCTTCGAATAAGCTCAATATCCTCCACTCTACTCTTATCACTTGATCTGATTTCCCTTAAGGGCTCTCTGATTAAGTCCAATAAATTCTGGCAACGCCAAGTTTCCAAGTTCGAGACATTGATTTCAAGCATAGTCATTCTATGGTTTAAATCAATAACGAAGAAATTGGGAACTTGGCTAAGCCCCGATAGGGCTGACTTACAAGGCATCACCTCCGTTGTTATAAATTTTCCGAAGGGAGCGACCATTCTGAAAATTTATGCCTAGGACTTGATGCCTTGTAAGCCAGCAGAATTTTATTGGACTTATTCAGAGATCCCTTAATATTCATTGTTAAAAAATCTAATGATCCAATTCAAATTTCTGCCCGTTCTTATACTAAACTAATGACATAACAGATAGAGACTTTTACTAAGGAAGCTCTGATTAAGTCGATTAGAATTTAGCGCAGGGAAAACTGCCGATATTTTTCACGAAGAGAGGCGTAATAGTCACTCTATTGCTCCGACCTTCGTGGAGAATATCGGCAGTTTTAACAAACTAAAAATAATTGGACTTGATCAGAGCTTCTATAAGGAATATGACGAATTAAAAACACTCTTATACAAAGATCTCTTCAAGGATTCTCAGTGTTAAAAAACACACGTAACTGGATTTGGCAAACCGTAGTTGACTGGCTTAACGATATTCCAAAAAGTAATCGTAACATGCAGGCAATCAACAACTTTGATCACATGATTGGTGAGCTGCGTCCTTCTGATGTTGTCTTATTTGAAGGTCGCTCACGCGTCGGCGAAGTGATTAAAATCATCACCCTTTCCCCTTGGACACACGCTGGTCTTTACATTGGTCGCATGAATGATATTACTGACCCTGCAGCTCTGGCACGGGTTAAAAAACATTATGATGGCGATCCGAATGAGCCTTTGATCATTGAGTCATTACTAGGTTTTGGCACGATCGTTAGCCCTTTAACGGATTACAGTGATGACAATCTCAGAGTTTGTCGTCCCGATGGGTTAATCTCAGAAGATCAAAATAAAGTGGTTAGTTTTGCAACCGAACATCTGGGCATGAATTACGATGTGCGTCAAATACTCGATCTTGCTCGGTTTATGTTTCCTTACGGTATTTTACCCCGTAGTTGGCGCTCGTCTTTGTTTCAACACAATGCGGGACGACCTACCAATATTATTTGTTCGAGCATGATTGCGAGATGCTTTCATAGTGTAGACTATCCTATGCTACCCCTTGTTAAAACGGATAGAAAAGATCAACTGAAATTTCATCGGCGTGATTTTCGTTTATTCGTCCCGACTGATTTTGACTATTCACCCTATTTTACGATTTTAAAATTTCCTGCTTGGCCAATTTCTATGCGAGAAAGTTACCGAGACTTACCTTGGACGGATAAAGCCCCTGAAGAAAGCCTTGCAGAAAATGAAGACGAAAAAACCTCTATAGAGTCGGCAAAGGAAATTGCCGAAAACCTTGCGACCAATGTACTCAAATCATTAAATAAGCAAAAAGATAAGATCACAAAATCTAGCACCACTCACGAATCGATTAATTTAAAATAAACTTTATCTCTTTAAAAAAGAAATGGAAAGAAACACAACAAAGGAATAAAAATGCTCTGGTTATTATTACTCATCATCGTTATAGGTATCGTAGGCTACTTGCGACTCTCACTCAATCAATCAACATGGATAGTCGGTGCATGGCTAGTCATTAGCCTATTTGCAGGCGGCATTAGCGGATGGATGTGGGTTTTGTGGATTCCACTTTTAATCATACTCACTGTTATTAACCTTCCTGATTTAAGGCAGAAACTTATCAGTAAGCCAGCAATGAGCCTGCTCAAAGCTAATCTGCCACAAATTTCGCGAACCGAGCAAGAAGCTTTAGAGGGTGGAAACGTCTGGTGGGATGCTGAATTATTTTCAGGAAAGCCAGATTGGACACGCCTACGCGATTTATCATCTGGCAAACTCACCAAAGAAGAGCAAGCCTTTATTGATGGTCCCGTTCAAAAGCTCTGTGATATGTTGGACGATTGGCAAATCACCCATCAGCTACAAGACCTGCCTCCTTTTGTTTGGGACTATCTAAAAGAAGAACGTTTCTTCGGCATGATTATCGCTAAAAAATACGGTGGTCATGGCTTCTCTGCTTTGGCACATTCGCAAGTCGTAATGAAAGTTTCAGGGCGAAGCAACACCGCTGCCGTCACCATCATGGTACCTAACTCATTAGGCCCCGGTGAATTGCTAATGAAGTACGGCACGCAAGATCAAAAAGATTACTACTTACCGCGTCTTGCTATCGGAAAAGATATTCCCTGCTTTGCACTCACAGGTCCAGAAGCAGGCAGTGATGCAGGTTCAATTCCTGATGTGGGTATTGTTTGCCGCGCAGATTTTGAAGGTGAGAAAGATATATTGGGCATCCGCCTAAATTGGGAAAAGCGTTATATTACACTCGCGCCTGTTGCATCCTTACTCGGTTTGGCCTTCCAGCTTTATGACCCTGATGAACTTTTAACCGAAGATATTTTTAGTAGTAAAGCAATCAGCGATGGCATAGAGCGAGAGGGTGATCTTATCGGCATCACGGTTGCATTGATTCCAACCAATACTGCTGGAATTAAAATAGGCACACGTCACTTTACGCTTAACAACCCATTTCAAAATGGTCCTACGTGGGGTAAAGATGTTTTCATACCGATGGATTGGTTAATTGGTGGTGTTGATAATGTCGGCAAAGGCTGGCGTATGCTGGTTGAATGTTTGGGCGAAGGTCGCGGAATTTCACTGCCTGCGCTTTCTGTTGGCGCGGCTAAAGTTGCTACCCGTTACACAGGCGCTTATGCGCGAGTGCGTAAACAATTTGGAATGCCAATCGGACAGTTTGAAGGCATCGAAGAGCCAATGGCTGAAATTTTGGGCAATACCTACTTGATGGATGCGGCAAGATTACTCACGACGACAGCATTAGATCATGGTCAACGCCCTGCGGTTGTCACTGCCCTGCTCAAATATCAACTCACCGAGCGCTTGCGCAAAATTGCAAATCACGCGATGGATATTCAAGGTGGATCGGCTATTTGTCTTGGTCCCTCAAACTATTTAGGGCGTGGTTATCAAGCCGTGCCTGTGGCAATTACAGTTGAAGGTGCAAATATTCTCACACGTACGCTTATCGTATTTGGGCAAGGTGCTATTCGCTGTCATCCTTATATTTTAAAAGAAATGAATGCAACCCAAGACAATGATTTAGTGGCGCTTGATAACGCCCTATTCGCGCATATCGGCTTTGTAATTAGTAATCTTTCTCGAAGCGTATGGTTTGGTTTCACCAATGCTATATTTGAATCTCCGGGCACACCATTGACGAGAAGATATTACCGTAGTCTAACGCGGCTTAGCGCAGGTTTTGCATTGCTTACGGATTACGCTTTACTCACTTTAGGTGGAAAACTTAAACGCAAAGAAAGATTATCAGGGCGCTTTGCCGATATTCTAGCCAATATGTATTTGTGTTCTGCAACACTCAAACACTTTGAAGATCAAGGTGAGCCAGAATCTGACTTACCTTTATTGCATTACGCCTGTCAGACAACGATTCATGATGCACAACAAGCGATGCTGGCTGTTTTCTATAATTTACCGTTTAGTCCGATTGCAAAAACTATGCGTTTATTGATGTTCCCCTTTGGAAAACCTTACTCACCGCCGTCTGATAAATTGATTCATCAAGTGGCTAAACTGGCGCTTTCACCGTCTGCTACGCGTGATCGCCTCACTGAAGGCGTATACATTACGGATGACCCTGAAGATGGCATGGGTAGAATCGAACACGCATTTAATATTGCGATTGAAACTGCAGAGATCGAAAAGAAGTTTAAGAAATTAATGAAAGGCGGAGATTTAAGCGCAAGAATGCACACCGACCGCATTGAAGAAGCCGTCGAAAAGAAATTAATCAGCAAAGACGAAGGCAAACAGTTATTAAAAAACTGGACCGCCATGCGCGAAGCAATCAAAGTCGATGATTTTACTGAAGAGGAATTTAAAGGTGGCTAAGAGTACAACTACGACCAAAACTAACAACGCTCGCCCTGTCTATCTAATTGATGGCGCTCGCACACCCTTTTTAAAAGCACGCGGTAAACCGGGTTTATTCAGTGCAATTGATCTTGCCTTGGGTGCAACAAATCCTCTTATGCTACGCCAGCCTTTTGATGCCAGTGATTTAGATGAAGTCATCTACGGTTGTATGATGCCCAGCGCTGATGAAGCTAATATCGCGCGTATCATCGCATTAAGAATTGGCGGTGGCGATAAGCTCACCGCCCACACTGTGCAACGAAATTGTGCATCGGGCTTACAAGCCATTGATAACGGCGTGAGAAATATTGCACACGGTTATTCTGATCTCGTATTATGTGGCGGTGTTGATTCGATGAGTCGTGCGCCTTTATTGCTACGTGAAGATATGGTGCATTGGCTGGCTAAATTTAATGGTGCAAAAACACCCATTGCAAAAGCTAAAGCCATTAGTCAATTAAAAGGGCGATATTTTGCACCTATCATCGCTCTTATGCGCGGGCTAACCGACCCTGTAGTTGGTTTAAATATGGGGCAAACTGCAGAAAACCTAGCCTATAGATTTGGAATAACACGTGATGAAATGGATGCTTATTCCGTACAAAGTCATCTACGTTTAACCGAGTCAATGAAAGCGGGGAAGCTCGATGAAATCGAACCGTTGTATGGTGCGAAAGGAAAAGTCTTTAGCGAAGACGATGGTGTTCGTCCTGATAGCTCGGTAGAAAAACTGGCAAAACTAAAGCCATTTTTTGATAGACCTTATGGCAAAGTTACCCCTGCCAACAGCTCGCAAATTACCGATGGTGCGAGTAGTTTAATTATTGCCAGCGAAGACGCTATCAAAAAATACAAACTTACACCCATCGCAAAACTCCACCCCGCGCAATGGGCAGGTCTCGACCCAGCCGAAATGGGATTAGGCCCTGCGCACGCGATTGCTGAAACTTTAAAATCACATCACTTAATACTAGAAAATATCGACTACTGGGAAATCAACGAAGCCTTCGCGGCGCAGGTACAAGCCTGTGTCATAGCTTTGACAGATGACGAATATTGCAAAAATGAACTAGGGCTGAAAAAAGCAGTGGGACAAATCCCTAACGACAAACTCAATGTCGATGGCGGTGCAATCGCGCTGGGGCATCCTGTAGGTTCAAGTGGCGCGCGTATCGTGCTTCACATGGCGCACACGCTAAAACGTGAGAAGGCAAAAAAAGGCATCGCCACACTCTGTATCGGTGGTGGTCAAGGTGGCGCAATGTTAGTGGAGGCTGTTTAAATGAGTGCTACAAATATGATAAATAAAAAATTCCAACACCTTACACACTCATCTGATGAGAATGATATTTCATGGTTAATATTGGATGTAAAAGGTGAAGCTGCAAACGTCATTGGCCCTGAATTAATTGAAGAGCTGAATGAAGCTATTAATGAAATTAAGTCATCAAACCCCAAAGGCATGATCATCAGCTCTGGTAAAGATAGTGGCTTTATCGCAGGTGCTGACGTGAAAAAATTTGAAGGCATGACCAGCAGTGAAAAGGATCGAGAGTTAGCGCTCGGCTTTATCCACATGGGTCAGGCTTTGTGTCAAAAAATCGAAGACCTACCCTTCCCCACTTTGGCGATGGTCAAAGGTTTTTGTATGGGTGGCGGTTTAGAGATTGCATTATCGTGCGATTATATTGTCACTGATGATTCGCCTTCGACTAAATTATCATTACCTGAAATTCAGCTAGGCATTCATCCAGGGTTTGGTGGTACAGTGCGCTCAATCAGGCGTATGGGCGTATTACAAGCCATGCCAATGATGCTGACGGGACGAAACCTACTACCCCGACAAGCCAAAAAAATGGGATTAACCGATTACTGCGTGCCTTTACGACAATTAAAGCCTACTGCGATACAAACTATTTTACGCAAACCTGCCAAGCAACAAGCTCCCAAATCAGCAAAGTTTTTAGAAACCTCGCCGATGCGTAAAATAATCGCCATGCAGATGCGCAAAAAGGTCGCTTCAAAAGCAAAACAAGAGCATTACCCTGCGCCTTACGCGCTAATCAATATTTGGGAAATGTATGGTAGCCAAAGCGATGAAATGTATGAGGCAGAAGCTCATTCCGTTGCGACTTTAGTTTCTACCGAAACGGCACAAAATCTAGTGCGTGTATTCTTTTTGCAAAACCGCCTCAAAGCACTGGGTGATAAAAAGCTATTTACCCCAAAACACGTTCACGTTATTGGTGGTGGTGTAATGGGTGGCGATATTGCCGCATGGTGCGCCATGCAAGGCTTACGCGTGACGATTCAAGATATGAACACCGAAGCACT
>CAZSXI010000012.1:0-5967 GCA_964611045.1 uncultured Cocleimonas sp.
CTTAGCAAGGGGAGGGTTAGGGAGGGGATAGAATGTTTGAGCCTTGCACAGGCTTTGAGTTTCTACCCTCTCCCTAACCCTCTCCCTGCTAGGGAGAGGGAACTGGTTCACTTTAGGTGTTTGATTAGTACTTCGTAAACACCTTCAATATTTGTTAATACCTCGTTATTCCAGAATCTAATCACTGTATAGCCTTTTGATTCTAAAAAATGCGTTCTTTTTTCATCATATTCGATGACTTCTGCATGTTGACCGCCATCTAACTCGATAACTAGGTTTTTCTCTGGGCAAATAAAATCAACGATATAAGGTTGAATGGGGTGTTGCCTACGAAACTTTAAACTGTCTAATCGCTTTGCTCTTACTAATTGCCAGAATACTAATTCTGAATCTGTTTGGTTTTTTCTTAACTCACGAGCTTTATCTCTCATAGCTTACGTTTACTTTTTTTTACCCCCTCTCCCTAGCAGGGAGAGGGCTGGGGAGAGGGTAGAAAGCCCGAAGTAGTTCTAAAGCTTCAAACTTTCTATCCCCTCCCTAACCCTCCCCTTGCTAAGTGGAGGGAATTAAAAACAGTTAAAACGTGCGCATCTCCATACTCATTTGCGCGGCTTCTTTTTGATCAACGATACGTTCAATCCTAACTGCTGATTGTTTATAGGCAGGTTGGCGTGAATGTGGATCAAGCAAACCGAGCGTTAAACGGTTGGCACAATCATGAAAATGAAACGGGACAAATATCATATTCTTTGGCACACGGTGCGTAAGTTGCGCCATCACAATCGCATCGGATCGTGGAGATACTAAACGAATATAGTCACCTGCAATCACACCCAATTCTTTAGCTGCATCAGGGTTAATTTCTGCAAAAGGAATCGGGCTGTATTTATTGTTATTGCTCAGCTTGCCTGTTTTAGAACGACCATGCCAATGCTCGATTAAACGCCCTGTGTTTAACCAGTAGGGGAATTTTTCATCAGGCACTTCATTGTTATCAATAAACGGCAGAGGGATGAGTTTGGCTTTGCCATCAGCATATCTAAATTGACCATCTTCGGTATAAAGGCGCACTCCACCTGTTGCGGGTTCTTCTTTATCTTCTATGTGTTTAGACGTGTAAGGCCATTGTATACCGCGATTAGCTTCAATATTTTCATGCGTCATGCCTGAAATATCAGACAAGCGCCCTTCAGATAATGTGCCCATTTCTAAGAAGATATCAGCCGCTTTTTCAGGGAAATTCACACCGCCTTTGTTAATACCCTCGGCATTAAAACGCTCTGCCATGCGATTAAAAATCCATAAATCTGGTTTTGAGTTTCCATGCGGTGCAATCACGGGTTTTACTACATTCACACGACGCTCAGTATTGGTCATTACGCCATCTTTTTCTGCCCATGTGCCAGCAGGTAAATAAATATCGCCGTACTGAGCGCTTTCAGTATCTTCGTAACAATCTTGAATCACGCAGAACTCTAGTTGCTCCATCGCTTTGCGA
Organism: uncultured Cocleimonas sp.; assembly: GCA_964611045.1. Classification (GTDB taxonomy): domain Bacteria; phylum Pseudomonadota; class Gammaproteobacteria; order Thiotrichales; family Thiotrichaceae; genus Cocleimonas. The sequence goes on from CAZSXI010000012.1 coordinate 1,499, forward strand.
ATCCGTGCGGTATTGGGTAGTGAACTCATCGGGTTGGTAGCAATTAACCACAGGCCTTTGATCTCGCCTAGCTCCATCGCTTGGTAAATATCGGTTTGGAACATGCCGCGTTTTTTAGGGAAGAATTCAGGATCCATGTTCCAGAACTTTGCAATGTCTTCACGGTCTTGTGGATTTTCTAGTAAACGGTGATTAGGCAGGCCAGAACAGGATGACCATTCGCGCGTACCCATCGCGTTACATTGCCCCGTGATGGATAAACTTGTGCCACCAGGAATTCCGATATTGCCTGTAATTAACGCTAGGTTGTTGATGCCAACCACACCATCTGAACCATGGGTGCTTTGGTTAATGCCCATCGTCCAAATCTGCATCGCCGATTTAGCTTTGGCAAATTGGCGCGCTACCGCACGTATCGTATCTTCATCAATACCACATATTTTAGCGGCGGTGACAGGGTCGTAATTTGCAACTTCTGCTCTTAGCTCTTCGATGCCGTTGGTATTGGCTTCGATGTAGCGCTTATCTTCTAAGCCTTCATCCAAGATCACATACATCATTGCATTCATCAGCACCACGTCAGTGCCCGGTGTTACGGTTAAATGACGGTCTGCATTTTGCGCCAACATGGTGACGCGAGGGTCAATTACAATGAGCGGAAAGCCTGATTTTTCTTGCGCTTCTTTCATGCGCCAGTAAATAATGGGGTGTTGCTCAGGTAAATTTGAACCCCAAGCAATCAATAAATCGGTTTGATCAAAATCATCGTAACAACCCGGAGGGCCATCTGAACCAAACGAGCGTTTATAGCCTGATACGGCTGATGCCATACAGAGGGTCGTATTACCGTCGTAGTTATTAGTGCCGATTAAGCCACGGGTTAATTTTCCTAGCGTATAGAACTCTTCGGTGAGCATTTGCCCTGTAGAAATTACCGCAACAGAATCACGCCCATACTTTTCTTGTACGCGACGGATTTCAGAATAGGTTTTGTCGAGTGCGGTATTCCAGTCTGTGGTTTTCCATTCATCATGAATAGTATCGCGCATTTTTGGTTCTGTTCCACGCCCAGCAGATTCAAAAAGCTCGTGTTCAAAAATACCTTTTAAGCACAACTTGCCACGGTTTACATCAGCATTACCCACACCGCGAGATGATACGGCTCTGCCCTCTTCGTTTAAGCCAACCTCTATCGCGCAGCCTGTGGAACAATAGCCACAAGTAGCGTATTTCCACTCTTTGATGCCCTTGTCGGCAATCTTGATGGGGTTCTTTTTTCCACGACCGAATAACATTTTCTTAAAATACTCTAGTTAGTAATAGTCCCCTCCACCTAACAGGGGGAGGGGGTTTTTATATGTTTAAAAAGACTTTACCGTCTTCAACTTTGGTTTTATAAGTATTTGTACAGCCTTCATCAACACCTAATGCTTCGCCAGAAACTAAACTGATTTTCCAATTATGCAGTGGGCAGGTGACAGAATCACCGTGCATGATACCTTGTGATAATGGACCTTGTTTGTGCGGGCATTCATCTTTTATGGCGAACACATGATCGTCTTTGCCTCTAAAGATGGCGATGTTTACTGTGCCTGTTTCGACTACGCGCGAGCCTAAAACAGGGATTTCATCTAGGGTTGTGATTTCTTGCCAGTTACTCATTTTGTATTCTCTTTGAATTCTTTGATGTTGTTTTGCTTTAGTCCCCCTCTCCCCCATGTAGGGGGGAGGGCTAGGGTGGGGGTTATGAAACGCTGTAGCATCGTACAATTTATGCTCTGAGTTCCTACCCCCTCCCTAATCCTCCCCCTGCTAGGTGGAGGGGACTATTAGTGCTTACCTTACGCTTCAACCTTTATCTTTATGTTCTGGAATTGATGCTTGTCAGCACCTTCTGCGTGTTTCTTCCACGGATCTATTTGTGCGGGTTTCTGAGATACTAAGAAACGCTCGTGCAATGCTTTGCGATTATCTTCATCTTCTAAAATCGCATCTTTGATTTTTTCTAAGCCTACACGCTCAATCCAAGGTGCAGTACGTTCTAGGTAGTGTGCATCTTCTCGGTAGAACTGTGCAAATGCACCTGCAAATTCAAGGACTTCTTCTTCGGTATCTACTTTTGTGAGGAAATCGGTAACACGTACTTTAATACCGCCGTTTCCACCGACATGAAGTTCGTATCCAGAATCAACACACACCACACCAAAGTCTTTTATGGTTGCTTCGGCGCAGTTACGTGGGCAACCCGAAACGGCTAGTTTGTATTTGTGTGGCATCCAAGAACCCCATGTGAGTTCTTCTAATTTTATACCTAAGCCCGTTGAATCTTGCACGCCCATACGACACCAAGAATCACCTACACAAGTTTTACAAGTTCGCATTGCCTTACCGTAAGCATGACCCGATACAAAACCTGCCTCAGATAAATCTTTCCACATGGCAGGTAAATCTTCTTTTTGAATGCCGAACATATCAATACGCTGACCACCCGTAACTTTCATTTGAGGGACATTAAATTTATCAGCAACATCGGCAATCGCTCGTAAGTCTTTTGGTGTACACATGCCACCGAACATACGTGGTACGACTGAATATGAACCATCTTTCTGGATATTGCCGTGCGCGCGCTCGTTGATGAAGCGTGATTCAGGATCATTGTATTCTGGATATTCACACAATAAGTAATAGTTGGTTGCTTGACGACAAACCGCACAGCCGTCTTCTGTTTTCCAAGCTAATGTTTGACGAACTTCTTCGTGATTTTTAAGGGTGTGTTTGCGAATACCTGCACGAACTTCATCATGTGTTAATTCAGTACAACCACACAGTGGTTTTTTGCTTGGCGCTGATGAGTAATCACCACCTAATGTATGCGCCAACAAAGATTCAACTAAGCCTGTACATGACCCACACGATGCAGATGCTTTTGTGTGTGTGCGAACATCATCAAGCGTGAATAATTTTTTCTCTACAATCGTATCAACAATTTCACATTTGGTAATGCCGTTACAACCACAGATTTCCGCATTATCTGCCATTGCGGCAACACGGGTTTCATCACCGTGACCTGCATCACCTAAATGCGCTTGGCCAAATAAGATGGTATTTCTAAAATCAGAAATATTGGTGCCATCCTTCATCATTTGGAAGTACCACGTACCATCAATGGTGTCGCCGTATAAACAAGCACCGACTATCACATTGTCACGCAGTATTAATTTTTTGTAGCTACCGTTTGCGACATCGTGGAATAACAATTCATCCGTTTCATCATCACCGTGAAAATCACCAGCAGAGAATAAATCAATGCCCGTCACTTTCAACATGGTTGAAGTCACCGTGCCTTCATAACGCGCATAGCCTAATTCTGCCAAGTGGTTAGCGGCAACCTTTGCTTGCTCAAATAATGGCGCGACTAAACCGTAAGTTGTTCCGCGATGCTGAACACACTCGCCGATAGAATAAATATTGGGATCAAACGTCTGCATGGTGTCGCTAACCACGATGCCGCGCTCACAATGAATGCCCGCCGATTGTGCCAGTTCAAAGTTTGGCTTGATGCCCACTGCCATGACGAGCAAATCCGCTTTAATTTCTGACCCATCGTTAAATTTAAGACCGGTGATGCGATCATCGCCAAGGATTTCTTCAGAAGCGTGAGACATTAAAAACTTCATGCCTTGATCTTCTAAAGATTTTTGTAGCATTTTTCCAGCAGGCTTGTCGAGCTGGCGTTCCATCAAGGTATCCATGATATGCACAACAGTCACATCCATGCCTTGCTTCATTAAACCGTTTGCCGCTTCAAGCCCTAACAAACCACCGCCGATAACAACGGCTTTTTTGTAATGCTCTGCCGCTTCAACCATCGCATCGACATCTTTTACATCACGAAAACCGATTACGCCGTATTTGTCTGCACCAGGCAGTGGCAACATAAATGAGGTTGAGCCCGTCGCAATTAATAATTTATCGTAAGGCGTTACTGTTCCATCTTCTGCCGTGACTTCTTTTTTAGTACGGTGAATCTCGGTAACTTTTTTGCCCTTCTCAAAAGTGATGCCATTGTCTTTGTACCAAGCATCATCATTTAGCATGACTTCTTCTAGCGTTTTTTCATTGGCTAAAACAGGGGAAAGCATAATACGGTTGTAGTTACCGTAAGGCTCATCACCAAATACCGTAATATTGTATTTTTCGGGTTCTAGTTTTAATAATTCTTCAACGGTGCGCATCCCTGCCATGCCATTGCCGATAAGGACTAGATTCTGTTTTGCGTCTTGTGTCATGCTAACTTCCTGTTACTAAATTTGTTAATACGTTACTGTCATTGCAAAGACCGTGCCAAAGAGTGAGAAACAAGTTCCTTATTAAGTCTACCTCCCCCATTTTTTGCTGTTTTGTATGTCTTAACCATCAAAAGGCATCTCTGCATTCTTTCAAAGGAATAGTCCTGCAATACAAAACGT
>CAZSXI010000012.1:6067-15310 GCA_964611045.1 uncultured Cocleimonas sp.
CATCAAAAGGCATCTCTGCATTCTTTCAAAGGAATAGTCCTGCAATACAAAACGTCAAAAAAAGGGGGGGGTGGACTATTAAAAGCAGAGCAAGCTGAAATGTTCGCACCATATAAGTGCGTACTAATATAGAGATGCATCATTTTCGATATACCTTTATGGGGGTATACTACTTAATATGAAGATTATTCGAGCAGATTTAACTAACCCAACTCACGCAGATTCTCTAGTACATTTACTAAATCTTTACGCACAAGACCCAATGGGTGGCGGTGAAGAGTTATCTGATTTCACCAAAGAAAACCTTGCGAGCGAGATACGAAAAAGATCAGATACAACAGTGATATTGGCATTTGATGACGACAAGCCTGCAGGACTCATTAATTGCATCGAAGGCTTCTCAACCTTTATGTGTAAGCCTTTGATGAATATTCACGATGTCTATGTGGATGTGCATTATCGTGGGAAAGGGCTTGCCAAGCAATTACTGCAAGCAGCGGAAGATTTAGCCATTGAAAAGGGCTGCTGCAAAGTCACGCTTGAAGTATTGGAAGGCAACGAGCCTGCAAAAGTGGCTTATTTAAAGTTTGGCTTTGATGGCTACGAGCTTGACCCAACAATGGGTAAGGCGATGTTTTGGCAAAAGAAGCTATGATAGTCGCTCCCCTTTTTCTAAGGGGAGAGAATACAGACTGTAAGAGCTAACCTAGCGCCTTAGCCGTAAAAACAAATGTCCCAAACGGAATAAATGAAGCAAATAAACCTGCAATAGTTTTAACTAGGTTTAGTTCTCTTTTTGCCGCATGAGAAAATAATAAAACCAAAAAGATTAAAAAGAGGATGCCGTGCACGGGACCAATGATCTTTACGGCTTCGGGCATACCTAAATAATATTTAAACGGCATCGCGACAAATAACAGCAGTAATAGAGAAGCGCCTTCAAGTAAGGCAGCCCAGCGTAATATAATAAAATTAGGTTTCATGACACTTTTAAAAAATGAGTAATAAAAAGAAGCGCGCATTCTAACCTAAAGGCATCTCATTTAAAGAGATTTTTTCGATGAACGGAAACTGGCACATAAATTGCTATCTCATTATTAATAACGATTTAACCACACATAAATAGCATGGAGCTAAACAAGCCAGTGTCACCACAATCAAACAAATTTAACATTTTTGCATTAGGTCAAGCAAACATCCGAACCTTACACATTACTTGGTTCGCCTTTTTTATGACATTCGTTGTCTGGTTGGGGCTAGGACCATTAATGCCCTTCATCAAAGAAGCACTTTCGCTGACTGATCAACAGGCTAAAGTTTTACTTATTCTGAATGTTGCAATGACCATCCCAGCACGAATTATTGTCGGGATGCTAGTGGATAAGTTTGGACCTAGAATATTATTTAGCGCCATTTTGGTGCTAGGAGGATTGGTTAGTATTGCCTTTGCATGGGCGGGTAGTTACGAAAGTTTAGCGATCATGCGATTTTTATCGGGCTTTATTGGTGCAGGTTTTGTCGTTGGCATTCGTATGATTGGCGAATGGTTTCCCGCAAGACAAACTGGCATAGCCCAAGGTATTTATGGTGGCTGGGGTAATTTTGGTTCTGCCGGTGCTGCGTTATCTTTACCCTTTATTGCCGCAGCAATGGGTGGAGATGACGGATGGCGTTATGCCATTACCTTTGCCAGTATCGCCGCTATTGCTTATGGTGGTTTTTATTATATCGTCGCACGTAATACGCCCAGAGGCTCTACCTACTTCAAACCCAATAAAACAGGCGCAATGGAAATCACTAGCAAAAGAGATTTTATTCTTTATATGCTAATGAATATTCCCTTATACCTCGCCCTGACTTTGCTCACTTGGAAATTATCTCCTATTAATATTGGTTTGATTAGCTCATCCACCGCATTGACTATCTATATTGCTTTAGTTTTGATGTACATAGTACAACTTTGGAAAATATGGCAAGTTAACGCGCACGTGATTAAAGAATCTGTACCTGAAATGCAACGCTATAAATTCAAACAAGTGGCTATTCTAGACTGGGCTTATTTCGTTACTTTCGGCACCGAGTTGGCGGTTGTTTCTATGTTAGCCATGTTCTATGTTGAATGGTTCGATATTCCAAAAGTCAGTGCGGCGTTAATGGCGGGCATCTATCCTTTTATTAACTTATTCGCACGTCCAGGGGGTGGTTGGTTAAGTGATAAGATCGGTCGCCGATTAACATTGATCATTTTATTTTCGGGTATAACCGTTAGTTTTCTTGCTCTTGGCTTGGTTTCAAAAGAGTGGTCGATATGGATGGTAGTCGCATTGACCGTTGTTGCAGGGATTTTTTCTCAAGCAGGTTCTGGAGCAGTTTTTGCAATGGTACCTTTGATACAGCGCCGTATGACAGGGCAAATCGCAGGCATGGCTGGCGCATTTGGTAATGTTGGCGCGGTGCTGTTTTTGACGATGAATTCATTAATCAGCTATGATCAGTTCTTTTTGTTTATTGGTGTCGTCTCAGCGGGTGTTTTTGGTTTGATCCTGTTCTTTTTAGAAGAGCCAAAAGGTCAGATAGCAGAAACGCTCCCGGATGGGACTGTGCAGATGATTGATGTGAAGTAATTAAAGTGAGACCTTTGCGTATGAGATATGACGGATTAAAAAATGCTTAGATTCCCCAGATTTTCCTTAAATTTTTGGTCAATAGCACGCTATTAACCTCATTTTTAAGAAAACCCTGAGAAATCACGCTATTTTTTCTCTCGCCATACTCCTGTGCAAAGGTCTCAGTGTAAATATTAATGCCCACCCCCCCTGTTTTATGCCGTTTTGTAGGAAAAAGATCGTCATTCCAGACTGTTTTTAGCTGGAATATCGTCAAAAATCACAGATCCCCGATTAAAGCATTCGGGGATGACGAAATAATCTATACAAAACGGCAAAAAACAGGGGGGGTGGCTTAGAAATAACTCTTTTTAAGCCTTATTTTTCTTATGTCTAACTCCCTTTCAGTCAAAATTGGTCAAACTTCCATCGCTGGTATTAAACCAGAGAATGAAGATTTCCTTGGTAGTTATATTCCATCGCCAGAAACCGATGATGCTGCTCAATTAGAAAGCAAAGGCATCACCATTGCGATTGCTGATGGCATGAGTGGCAGTGATGGTGGCAAAGAAGCCAGCCAAGTTTGTGTAAGCCAATTTTTAAGTGATTATTACGGTACGCCAGAACCCTGGACGGTGAAACAAGCCGCTACCAAAATTCTCACCGCATTAAACACATGGCTTTACAGTCAAGGTCAGCAAAAATACGGCACTGCTAAAGGTATGGTGACGACTTTTAGTGCGGTTGTTATCAAATCACAAACAGCGCACTTATTTCACGTAGGCGATAGCCGTATTTATCGTTTACGCGGGGCTGATTTAGTGCAATTAACACGTGATCATCGTGTCTGGATAACAAACGATCGTGATTATTTAAGCCGCGCGATGGGCATTGATACCCATCTTGAAATTGATTATCGAGCAACGGCGGTACAAGAAGGTGATATTTTTGTTTTAACCACCGATGGCATTCATGATTTTGTGGGCGACATTGAGATTCAAGAAATTATTACGTCGCACAATAATGACCCTCAAAAAGCTTGTGATGCACTTGTCAAAGCAGCCGAAGCTAATGAGTGTGATGATAATATCAGTGCGCAAATTTTAAAAATCGATTTCTTGCCTGAGCCTGATAAAACAGAATTCTACGAACAACTTACACAACTGCCGTTTCCGCCTGATTTAAAAGCGGGCAATGTGCTTGATGGCTACAAAATTTTGCGTGAGCTAAATGCCTCATCACGCTCGCAGGTTTATTTGGCAGAAGATACGCTATCAGAGAAGGTAAATAACCTGCCTCGTAAAGTTGTCATTAAAACGCCTTCAGTAAACTTTGAAGATGACCCTTCGTATATTGATTTGTTTCTGCATGAAGAATGGGTTGCTAAGCGTTTACAATCACCTCATTTGATTAAAGTTTGTGGTATGAATCGCAAGCGTACTTTCCTATACACCGTGGTTGAATATGTGCAAGGGCAAAGCCTTAAACAATGGATGTCGGACAATCCAAAACCCACGCTTATCCAAGTGCGTGGCACGGTAGATCAAATTGCTCGCGGCTTACGCGCCATGCACCGACTCGAAATGATTCACCAAGATTTAAAGCCCGATAATATTTTATTGGATGAATTCAATACGCTAAAGATTATTGATTTTGGCTCGACCAAAATAGCAGGGCTTGCCGAGATAAAATCAGTGGTAGAACATAATGAAATTGTCGGCACCGCCAACTACTCTGCACCTGAATATTTTAAAGGTGAGAGTGGTACGAACCGTTCAGATATTTATTCACTCGGCGTAATCGCCTATGAAATTCTCACAGGTAAATTACCTTACGGGGAAACATCAGCAGAGCGAGCGTCAAAAAAGAAATTCAACTACACATCAGCCCGCCAATATAATCCGATGGTGCCTGATTGGATGGATGCTTGTTTGCAAAAGGCAGTGCATCCTAATCCTGAAAGGCGCTATGAGTTATTGTCTGAATTTCTATCTGATTTCAGTAAACCGAATCAAGCATTACTTGATAGGACTAATGCCCAACCTTTGCTAGAAAGGAACCCGTTGGCGTTTTGGCGTGGCATTACATTTATACAACTGATTGTGATTTTGTTTTTGATTTATCGATATGTGATTAATTGATCAAACTAAATTCCCTCTCCCTGCTAGGTGGAGGGTATTAATAATAATGAACCAAGCAATTAAAGCTAAGCCCTGATAAGGCTAATGCAACGACACCACTGATAATGCCTTCACCAAATTTGAGACGGTATTCTTTGTCTGCCATGAGCGCCTTTGTTCTTTTTAATAGCGCTCAATGTTAGCACGTGTTATTAGCCAACACACCAAGCTGTTGGCCTGCGCATACCTGCAAGTTGTACACCTTGTTGCATATAACCATTGGGGAAGAGCTTGAATAGATATTTTTTAGCCGCTTTCTTATCCATGCCATTTTTAACGAGGTATTTGGTGGCATCACGCACATCGGGGGTAACTTGATGCTCAGCATGAAACTCACGGACAAAATGTAAAACTGAAAAGTGTTCGTCAGTGAACTTAAGACCTTTCCACTCCGAAGCCAGTTTGCGCGCAAGATCTTCATCCCAATCATCAGGGTTTTTTAGGTATCCATCAGGACAACGCTCGACAGACAGTTCAATTACGTTTCTCATGCTCATATTGGTTACTCATTAATTTTTGCTAGTCCTTATTCTATATAATTGATTTATATGAATATACTAGGCTTAGGGGGTACACGAATGAGTGCGCGACCGCACTAAAAAAGGGCAAATATTTATAAGGTAAGGTATGATGATTTCATCCCGTAACGACTTAAGGGCATCTCTATTAATTAGGCATCTCTTCTGCAAGACTACAAGCCATCATATCCTAGGCGTACTTTGCAGGGAATGCTTATTGCCTTCACAAAAAGTGCAACAACGGAGATGATGGTTTGTAGCCTTGCCCTGTGGGGCTTAGCCAAAAAGTCAGAATCTAGGCGTAACTTTGAAGTCATGTCTAGACCTGCCAAAAAGTTACAACAACGAGTCTGACTTTTTGGCGTTGCCAGAAGAAATGCCTAATTAATAGAGGTGCCCTTAATTGGAGAAACAAATTATCAGCAGAGATTTACCCATCATTGTAATTGGAACAGGCTCTGTTGGTGTGCGGTTTGTCTATGAGTTTTTTCATCTAAAACCTAATGATAAAGTAAAAATATTTGGTGGTGAAGAGCAACAACCCTATAGTCGCGAAAACCTATCGAAAATGTTGGCAGGTGAATTATCAGAAGATGCTTTACACGCATCTGGTAAGTTACCTAAGTCTCAAAATTTAGAAATTTTTCTAAACAATCCGATTGTTGAAATTGATAAGCACAATCGGATTGTTACTGATAAAGAGGGTGTTGAGCACCCTTATAAAAAACTAATTATTGCGATTGGCTCCTTACCTCGAATGTTAAAAGCCGAAGGAAGTGACTTAAAGAATATTTTCACTTTTCGCAATATTCACGATGCAGAATTATTAAAAAGCCGTCAAACAGCCAGTAGAAATACGGTTGTTATTGGTGGTGGATTGGTCGGGCTAGATGCGGCTCATGCCATGACAAATCACAATACCAACGTTACAGTTATCGAAAACAGCAATCGTCTCATGTATCACCAGCTGGATGACCATGCCTCGGTGTATTTAAGGCTGTACCTTGATGATCTAGGTATTGATGTAAGAATAAAAAGCCAAGTTGTTCGCTTGGAGGGTAAAAATAAAGTTGAACAAGTCGTATTGCAAGATGGAGAGGTCATACCTTGTGATACGGTCATTATTTCTATCGGCATTAACCCAAGAGTTGATTTAGCGCGTAGCTTTGGCTTGCGTGTAAATCGTGGCATTGTCATTGATGATCAATTACAAACCAGCGATAAAAATATCTATGCGCTTGGCGAATGTGCTGAACATCGCGGGCGTTACTACGGCTTAGTAGAACCAGGCTTTGAGCAGGCTGTAGTATTGGCAAAAATATTAGCGGGTAGGAAAGCAAAATACCAAGGCTCTACCACGATGTCTCAATTGAAAGTCATTGAATACCCTATTTTAAGTATTGGCGACAATGGTGAAGGCGCGCTAAGTAACAAAGAAGTCATGTACCGCGATATTAAGAAGATGGTTTACCGAAAACTGGTTATAAATCATGGTCATTTGCAAGGTGTTGTCGCAGCTGGCTATTGGAAAGATAGCAAAGAACTGCTTAAAATGATTGAAAATAAACAGCGTATTTGGCCGTGGCAAAGAAAGCATTTTAGTCGCACAGGTCAACTGTAGGGCAATACTGGTTTTTAGCCCTTTACACATCTCGTTTCAAACCCTAAAATGCGCGCAACTTAACCCCACCCACGCCAATGCCAGTAAGCTAAGAAAAAAGTCCCCTCCACCTAGCAGGGGGAGGGTTAGGGAGGGGGTAGAAAGTTCGACTATAGTGCCATCTTTGAACCTCTACCCTCTCTCCAACTCTCTCCCTGCTAGGGAGAGAGGGCTTAACTTACTGGCATTGTCACCCACCCCCCACAAATAAGGTGTCGCTATGGTTGCAAAAAATTACATGTCTGGCCTATTTGGTCGTTCTCCTATCACTCCCCTACAAGAACACATGTACCGTGTTTACACTGGTATTAAACATCTAACGCCATTGATTGAAGGCATGATCGAATCAGATCAAGACAAAATTCTTGTAGCTCAAAAAGAAATAGTTGACGGCGAGCATGATGCGGATGAGATGAAAAGAGAGCTGCGTACGCATCTGCCAAAAGGCTTATTCATGCCAGTGGATCGTCGTGATGTATTGGACGTTCTTTTAAGACAAGACATTATTGCCAACCAAGCAAAAGACATTGCATCATTGATTGTAGGTCGTAACATGACCTTGCCAGAAGAAATGAATGCACCCTTTCTGATACTCACTAACCGTTGTATTGATACGGTTAAACAGGCGCTTCAATCTATCAATGAACTCGATGAATTAGTTGAAACAGGTTTTCGTGGGCTTGAAGTAGAACACGTTGAAAGTATGTTAGTTGAACTAGGTAATATCGAAAGTGAAACAGATACGATGCAAGAGGGATTGCGTCAAACATTATTTAGGTTGGAAGCAGAGATGAACCCTGTTGATGTTATTTTTACTTACCGTCTGATTGATTGGGTTGGTAATGTGGCTGATAACGCCGAGCGTGTTGGTAGTCGTTTATCATTGATGCTAGCGCGTTAAGAGAGGATTGATAAAATGATGGAGCTTCTTACAAGTACAACAGACTTTCTCACAAGTACAACCGGTATTTATATTACCTTAGCCGCCGTTTTCGGTATCTTTATGGCATGGGGAATTGGCGCAAATGATGTTGCCAACGCAATGGCGACTTCGGTTGGCTCAAAAGCAATCACGATCAAACAGGCCATTATCATTGCGGCTATTTTTGAATTTGCAGGTGCTTACCTTGCGGGTGGACAAGTTACCAAAACGATTCGTAAAGGCATCGTTGATGTTGATGCTTTCGGGGGCAATCCTGACTTGTTGATTTGGGGCATGTTGGCTTCATTGTTAGCGGCAGGCACATGGCTACTCATTGCAACTCTGAAAGGTTGGCCAGTTTCTACTACCCACAGTATTGTGGGCGCTGTTGTTGGTTTTGCCGCTGTTGGTGTCAGTATGGATGCAGTCAGCTGGGGTATGGTTGGCACGATTGCTATGAGCTGGGTTGTTTCACCGGTATTGGCGGGTACGATTGCGTTTGCCGTTTTTATGAGCATCCAAAAACTCATTATAAATACCACAGAGCCTTTGGAGAATGCTAAGAAATATGGCCCATTTTATCTCTTCCTCGTAGGCTTTATGATTGCCTTGGTGACAATTAAGAAAGGCTTAAAGCATATTGGTCTTGACGTAAATAATGGGATGGAATTTGTTTATGCGGGTATGTTGGGCTTATTCGTAGCCGTGGTTGGACTCTTTTTAATTCGCCGTGTGAAGTTTGATAAAGTGGCCGAAAAGCGCTTTCACTACGCTAATGTTGAAAAGATTTTTGCTGTCATGATGATCTTTACGGCAGCCGCGATGGCGTTTGCTCATGGCTCTAATGATGTAGCAAATGCTGTTGGCCCAATGGCGGCAGTTATTGGTATTGCCACTGATGGCACGCTTACCTCCAAATCAGCCTTGCCAGCTTGGGTGTTATTGGTTGGTGGCGTCGGCATCGTTATTGGTTTAGCAACACTGGGTTATCGTGTGATGGCAACAGTGGGTAAAAAGATTACGGAATTAACGCCTACTCGTGGTTTCTCTGCTGAAATTGCGGCAGCAATGACAGTGGTGTTAGCTTCTTACACAGGTCTTCCAATTTCAACCACGCATACACTTGTAGGTGCAATTCTGGGTGTTGGACTAGCGCGTGGTATCGCCGCGATTGATCTACGCGTGGTGGGTAATATCTTTATGTCTTGGGTGATTACATTACCGGCTGGTGCGATTCTTTCCATCATATTCTTCTACATACTGAAAACGATCTTTAGCTAAATTGAATTACCCACTTTAGCCCAGATCCCCAGATAGAGGAGCGAAATAGAGTGCAAGTATTTGGTTTCACAGGATA
>CAZSXI010000013.1:0-3999 GCA_964611045.1 uncultured Cocleimonas sp.
ATGTGTGCAACCAAGGCATTATTAGCAGGTGATTCGAGTGTGGTTTCTGATATTTACCGTAAGCGTGTAATCAATAGAAGTATGTCGACCTTGGCTTCTAACGTAGGGATTCAGAAGAGCTTCTTAGGATCTTCACCTGACCTTACTGGCAAGGCAACAAAGTAAAAATTCTCTCTCCCTAGCAAGGAGAGATAAACCAGAATCCTTACCTCCTAGTTAGGATCTTGTGCTCCTCTTCTGTGACTCTCCTGTCTGACAGGAGGGGTAGTACATTTTATTTGAAGCTTTGTTGGACAGCTATTTTTATTAGCTGTTAAGCAAGGGCTTTACTCTTTATTAGATTATTAGAGTTGGAGAAAAATACATGGATGCAATGAAGTGGTCATCAAAGAAAACATTTTCCTTTAATTTAAACTTATCGTTATTAGCGTGCTTGTTAATAATGGTATTTGCAATTTTTTCGTTTTCTCCCACTTTTGCAGCGGAAGATAAGCTGGGTAATAGCAACAATACCGTCACTCAGCAATTAGGTGTCAAAAGCCCAGCAACAGATCTTTGGCGTGCCGTTAGACAAAGAGAGTTTAAAGGTTCAGAAGGATTTTCTAGCACAACCCAAGCAAGAGGTTTGGGTGCGGATGAGTTCATTAATATAAAAGGGAAGGAATGGAGTAATTTCAGAATGGGGCAGTTAGTGCCTTATGCTGCGTATTTATTAGGCGGTGTATTACTCGTTTTAGCTTTGTTTAGATTGATGCGGGGTAAAATAAAAATTAAGGCAGGGCGTTCTGGAAAGAAAATACTGCGCTTCACACCCTACCAGCGATTCGTGCATTGGTCCGTCGCTATACTGTTTGTCATTCTTGGTATAACGGGTCTTTTATTGACCTTTGGTAAATCAGGTCTAATTCCCATAATCGGCAGTAAGTCATTCGGAACGATTGCTGGATTTGGTAAACTTTTGCATGACTACCTTGGTCCAGTTTTTGGCATCCTATTAGTGTTGATGTTGTTTTCTTTTATTAAGGGAAACTTTGGTAATTGGACAGATGTTAAATGGTTTTTCAAAGGTGGTGGTATGTTTGGTAAGCATGCCAGTGCGGGTCGTTATAATGGTGGTGAAAAAGCATGGTTCTGGATGGCAATGCTTGCAGGTGCCGTTGTGGTTGTCAGTGGTGTTATCCTGAGTTTTCCCTTCTTTGATCAAACACGTGAAGACCTACAATTATCTCATTTGGTGCATGCAATTGGCTCGGTTATTTTATTGGCAGCCTCATTCGGTCATATATTTATGGGTACAGTTGCCATGGAAGGTTCTTTTGAAACCATGAAAACGGGTTATTGCGATGAAAACTGGGCAAAAGAGCATCATGATCTTTGGTATGAAGATTTAGCGAAGCAGGGATTACTGGGTGGCAGTACTAATGATATGGGTGGAGTTGCACTGGCTGGCGCAGGAGTCGTCGCAACAGGTGCAATGCTAAAAGAATCGTCTTCAAACACACTGGTAGAAAAAAGCCATGCAAATGCTCAAGGTCTAATGGGTACGAGTGGCAATAATACAGGCGTTTCACAAAATACTAATAAAGAGGCTGGTAAAAGCACAACAAAAAACAAGGTGAAGGACACTGCTAAAAAAAGTCAAACGGTATCTTCGTCAAGCGTACCAGATAATTTGAAAAAAATTGAAGGCATCGGCCCAAAGATCGAAGAGCTTCTCAAAGCGGCTGATATTACGACCTTCTCAAAATTAAGCCAATCACAATATGACGATTTAAAAGCTATTCTTAATGAGGCTGGTTCTCGCTATAAAATGCACAATCCAACTACGTGGCCACAGCAGGCAGAGTTAGCTGATAAAGGCGCTTGGGATGAATTGAGCGACTTACAAGATCGTCTACTGGGTGGGCGTGAATAGTTCCTAGTTGTTTAGCCTGCATTTGCAGGTTTTTTTCTTTTAGATACTTTTATAAAAGTGGCAAAAAAAGGGGAGATGGGCTTTAATTAAGGTGTTTTTAAGAAACAGAGCACACTATGAATAAAAAAGAGCAAAGTCGTTATGCCCGCCAAATTCGCCTAAACCAAATTGGTGAAAGTGGACAACAAAAACTATTAGATTCCACTGTGTTAATCATAGGAATGGGCGGTTTAGGTTCACCTGCCGCACTGTATCTTGCAGCTGCAGGAATAGGACGGATTATCATCAGTGATTTTGACCAAGTCGAAGATTCAAATTTGCAACGTCAAATTATTCACCGCACCAAAGACATTGGTGAACTAAAAGCTTTCTCCGCAAAACGAACTATTGCTGAAATTAATCCTGCTTGTGAGGTTGAGGCCATTGATTGGCAGTTGGAAGAAAGTGAGCTAGAAGAATATACTCAAAAAGTCGATTTGGTTTTAGATTGCACCGATAATTTTCCCACCCGTTTTATGATAAATCGAGTTTGCGTTAAGACGAGTACACCACTGGTATCAGGTGCGGCAATTCGAATGGAAGGGCAAATTGCCAGTTACATTCCTAACACAGGCGGGCCTTGTTATCAGTGTTTATACAAGCAAGAATTTGAAAGCACAGAGACCTGTGCGATGGAAGGAGTGCTGTCGCCTGTTGTAGGGGTGATTGGTACGCTTCAAGCCTTACAAGCGATTCTAGTTTTGATTGGTGAAGAGGAAAGTGTCAATGGAAAGCTTTTGCTGTTTGATGGTTTTGCAATGGAGTGGCGTACGGTAATGATTCCTAAAAATCCAAAATGTACAGTCTGTGGATCAAAAGTAGAGGGTGATGAAAGTGTATAAAGGAGAATGTTTGTGTGGAGCAATCAAATACGAAGTTTTCAGAATAAAATCACAGATGGGGCATTGCCATTGCTCTATGTGTCGTAAATTTCACGGTGCTGCTTTTTCAACTTTAGGTGAAGCTGATAGTAAAGATTTTCGTTGGACTGAAGGCGAAGATCAATTGAAAGATTATGTGGCAAGCAATGGTTCAGTGCGCCAATTCTGCCAAAATTGTGGTTCGAGTATGACGTTTGCAGTATCAGATGAAGCTAGTGACTTGATTGAGTTTTCACTCGGTACATTGGATAGCGATTTAGAGATTTCACCGGATGCACATATTTACACTAGCTCAAAATCCAGTTGGGTTAATATTTGTGATGATTTGGCCCAATATAAAGAATCAAGAGATGAAGGTTAGTCTGGCTAGCTCTAACATTGCTCCCAAGGCAATTCATGGAAGCGCCAGCCATTTAAAGTACCACGGTGGTTATGATCATCACGATCCCCTTCGAAGCCATCAGTGACGTGGTAAATATTGGCTAAGCCAGCTTCAATTAATTGAATGCCTGCTTTTTCTGATCGGTTGCCGCTACGGCAAATCATTACGATAGGGCAGTTATTATTGGTGCTGGCTTTTTGAATTTGGTTGATCTCTTTTACAAAATTAGGATTAATCTCCCAGTCAGGATCTTCCATCCATGCGATATGAATACTATCACTTGGGTGTCCTATGAATAAAAATTCCATAGATGAGCGAATATCAATTAATCTTGCCTCAGGGTTTTCTTTTAAAAAAATCCAAGTATCAAGTGAGTTTAAGTGACCAAGTTGGTCTTCGAGTTTGAGTGAGCCTTTTGTGTTTTCTGTAGTCATGCACAGAGTGTAGTTGTAAAACTAAACTTGTCAGTTGTTTTTAGAAATTTTTTCCTGAGAGGGTTGTTCTAGTACTTCAAACATCATAAAAATAGTTTTTTGAAATAGACTTTTATTGTTATCAGAAACCATTAAATATTGATTGTCACGAATATGTGCCAGTCCTTCAAAGTTGTCCAATAGCCAGCCATCTGCACCATTAAAACTTGCGATGGTTTCTGTTTCACATACTCGTTTTTTATCGCACTGTTCTAATTTAACACGGCGTAATTTAATGTCTAGAGGTGTTAAAGGGTTGCTATACGCACGCTCAAGCACTAAGGCATCACCATTGGGTAAAATTTCCAA
>CAZSXI010000013.1:4099-15259 GCA_964611045.1 uncultured Cocleimonas sp.
AGTTCAGAATCGCCTTTTTTACCGTTATTACCCTTTATCAGAGACAAACCTTCTGAATCATCATATTGTCCAGTGAGGGGCAAGCCATTGATATCCTTTAATTGTGTTGCAAATATTACGCTTAGGTCACTGAGTTTATTATTATTTAGAGTGGGACTTAAATGATAGAGTGAACCCTCATCGGATACGGCATAGAGTAATTGCTCATCCTCATCCCATGCAATGCCTGACAATTCATGCACCGGTATTGAATTAACAATGCTGGGTTTTAATGCAAGGCTACCTAAAAGCTGTATCTGCATATATTTAATATCAGTTCTATCTGGAGAAATAGGGTAATTATATGCTTTTGATTGGGGGCTTTTTGCCTGTAAGGCTGTGTAGGATATGAGTGATAATGCGAGTAGACAATAAAAAAGCCCCTGAATAATAATATTTAGAGGCTTTTCTGTCAGTTTAAATGATAGTTGCATAAAGCATAGTCTAGCATATCCTTAGACCATCATTAATAACCACGGTTACCTTAGGCTTGCAGTGCTTAGCTGCCCCTGTAGAAGGATTTTCCCTGTTGGTTTCATTGCAGTTTTTTCACCTTTGTATTCAATACTGATCGCTAATGATCCAACGTTTTCCATCTCTTGCCATTCTGCTTTACTAATCTTAATATTAGTTTTACCTGAATTGGAAATGGTGCCCATATTCATAGGCATTCCACCACCTTTTGGGTGACACCAAAGTGTTAGCTCCATGTCATCAGCAATAGTGACTTTATTCATAATATCGATAGAAAGTGTCATGTCCGATTTTCGGATTTTGGTAACTGCTATTGCTTCGCTATAATTAGATTCAAGTACTGCAGAATAAGCTGTTGCTATAGCCCCTGGTGTAATTGTCATTGGGTTAAGTAGTAAAACCGCAGACACTACCACTGCCATCGCAGCCATTCCAAAGCCTTGTTTAAAGAAGTTGGTTTTCCACCAAGCTGTCTTCACTTCTTGCGCTGTTGTGGCAGTAGAAGTTTGAATATGAGCATCAATATTCTTCCAAACTTGATTAGAAGGCTGTGTACTGGGTAATAGTTCCACCAAGCTGGCAAACTTATTTTCATAAGCATCGACCACTGCACGCAAATAGAAATGCGTCTCCATCAATGCTTCAAAGCGTTTTTTGGCTCGTCCTTGCATTGACCCAACAGCATACTCAATCGCGAGTTGTTCGAACAACTCGGGGTTTTGGTAGCGTTTGATGCTGTTAGCGCTGTTGTTTACGTTAGACATGGTCGTATATCCTCTAAGCCCCTTCTAATCCAGGCTTTAATTGTTCCCAGAGGCCTGCCCATTTTATCGGCTAGCTCCTGATGTGTATGTCCATAGTAATAGGACAATAAAATACATTCTCTCTGGTCAGGTTTTAATTGATTTAAACAGACCATCAAACCTTTTAAATCCTGACTTAAATCTTCCAGATTATCGGGCTGTAAATCTGTTGAAGAAAATTCCAACCCTTCGTACTGAATCTCAGTTTCAGCAGCTTTTGTTTTCAAACTACGAAGCTTATCTAATCCTTTGTTGCGTATTACCGTGGACATCCACGTCAATGCTCTACCTTTTCCTGGGGTAAAAGTATCTGCTTTTTCCCAGACTTTAATAAAGCCTTCTTGTAATACATCTTCAGCTAATGCTTCTGTGCGCATTAAACGTAAGCAGAGGCTCATGAGTTTTGGAGATGTTTCCTCATAGAGCTTCTTAAACGCTAGCTGGTCTCCTGTTGCAGTTTTCTGCAACAATTCAGCGTAAATATCTTCCATTGTTCTATTCTTCTTTTAGTTATGTTTCAATAATTTATCCGTTGTTAGTCTATATACGCCAACCATGAATTTCAGATGCAAAAAAGGCTCCACAAAGGAGCCTTATTGATAAACGGTGCGTCATCTAGCTATAAACGCCTCAGAGGCTTCAGGTTTTTCTTCAGAACGAGGCGTGTTTGAGCGCAGAATGAGGAGCATATAATAATATGTGACTTATTCGAGCATCAAACACAACGAAGTGCTGGAGGAAAAAATGAACTCTCTGTGGTGTTTATTCGCCTTCTTTAACTTCCTTCATGCTTAAACGCATTCTACCTTGACGGTCTATTTCAAGTAGCTTAACACGTACTTCATCACCTTCTTTCAAGTGATCGCCCACTTTCTCAACACGTTCATCACTGATCTGTGAGATATGAACCAAACCATCTTTGCCCGGAAGAATTGTTACAAAAGCACCAAATTCCATGATCTTAGCAACTTTACCGTTGTAGATTGTACCTACCTCAGCTTCAGCCGTAATATCTTCGATAATCTTCTTTGCAGCGTTTGCAGCTTTGCCATCAACAGCAGAAATCTTGATAGCACCAGTGTCATCAATATCAACCTGTGCGCCAGTTTGCTCAGAGATACCACGAATCGTCTCGCCACCTTTGCCGATAACTTCACGAATTTTATCAGGGTTGATCTTCATCGTAACGTAACGTGGTGCAAAGTCAGAAACATCTGTACGAGGTTCAGAAATAACTTTGTTCATCTCATCAAGAATGTGAAGGCGAGCAGTTTGTGCTTGCTCTAGTGCTTGTCCCATGATTTCTTTAGTGATGCCTTGGATTTTGATGTCCATTTGAAGTGCGTTGATACCATCTTTAGTACCAGCCACTTTAAAGTCCATATCGCCTAAATGATCTTCATCACCCAAGATGTCGGTTAATACTGCAAAATCATCGCCTTCTTTAACCAAGCCCATCGCAATACCAGCAACAGGTGCTTTGATTGGAACACCTGCATCCATCAAAGATAGCGAAGTACCACAAACAGAAGCCATAGAGCTTGATCCGTTTGATTCTGTAATTTCAGAAACCACACGAATCGTGTATGGGAATGACTCTTGATCTGGCATAACCGCAAGAACCCCACGCTTTGCCAAACGACCATGACCAATCTCACGACGACCTGGGCTACCAGTACGACCTGTCTCACCTACCGAGTAAGGAGGGAAGTTGTAATGTAGTAAGAAGTGATCTTTGTAAGAGCCTTGAAGCGCATCAATAATCTGTGCATCACGTGTTGTACCAAGCGTTGTAACAACTAATGCTTGAGTCTCACCACGGGTAAATAATGCAGAACCGTGAGTACGTGGAAGTATGCCAACACGAGATTCAATACCACGAACGGTTGCATTATCACGTCCATCAATACGCGGCTTGCCTGCGATAATGCGACTACGAACGATGTCTTTTTCTAAATCTTGGAAAGCACCATAAACATCGCCTGCATCTGCAGAATCATTCGCATCTGTAACCAAAGCTTCCATTAATTTAGCTTTTGCAGCTGCAACCTTGTCTTGGCGATCCATCTTATCAGCCGTTTGGAAGGCATCTTTTAGATCTGCTTCACAAACATCAGCGACTTGCTTAGCGAGCGCTACGTCTTTCTCTGGTGCTGTCCATTCCCATGTCTCATTGCCTACTTCTTTAGCAAAATCGTTAATTGCTGAAATAGCTACTTGCATTTCATCATGACCAAATACAACCGCGCCTAGCATAATTTCTTCAGAAAGTTCTTTTGCTTCTGATTCAACCATTAATACCGCATCAGATGTACCTGCAACCATAAGGTCAAGGTCAGAATCTTCCATTTGTGCAACACTTGGGTTTAAGATGTACTTACCCTTTTTATAGCCAACCGATGCTGCGCCGATAGGGCCAGCAAAAGGAATGCCTGATGCGGCAAGTGCCGCAGATGTACCGAGCATTGCTGGAATA
This sequence comes from uncultured Cocleimonas sp., assembly GCA_964611045.1. Taxonomy (GTDB): domain Bacteria; phylum Pseudomonadota; class Gammaproteobacteria; order Thiotrichales; family Thiotrichaceae; genus Cocleimonas. The sequence goes on from CAZSXI010000013.1 coordinate 7,892, forward strand.
TCAGGTAGAACATCAGGGTTTAATGAAACTACATATATGATAACTTGAACTTCGTTCATGTAACCCGCTGGGAAAAGAGGGCGAATAGGGCGGTCAATCAAGCGTGCTAATAAAGTCTCGCCTTCACTTGGACGTGCTTCACGACGGAAGAAACCACCCGGGATTTTACCTGCTGCGTAAGTCTTTTCTTGGTAGTTAACGGTTAGCGGGAAAAAATCTTGTCCCGGCTTGGCTTCTTTTCTGCCAACAACCGATACAAATACGACTGTTCCATCCATATCAACCTTAACGGCCGCGTGTGCTTGGCGAGCGATTTCGCCCATTTCGAGTTCTACAGTGTTATCACCGTACTGAAAAGTAGTCGTTACTACATCAAACATATTTTGAGTTCCTTTGTGTGTTCTTTAATTTTGTGGGTTTGTGATTGTCACGAAGGATGTTTATAAAAAGCTTTTCAAAGAGAATAGGTTTTTATAAACAGCCTAGTACGTGACGGATAAACAAAAACACCGCACAAGTGCGGTGTTTTAAGGATACTGCTATTGATTCTAGATGAGTTAAATTGAAAATTAAAAGCTTCAAGAACAAGGCGATTAGCACTTGTAATAGTTATTCTATTACAAGTGCTAATCAACGAAGCTATTGGAGATTTTAAACTCAATTTATTCACCTATGAATTGATAGAAGTGTCCTAATTTAACGACGTAGGTCGAGACGCTTGATCAATTCTTGATAGCGAGTTAATTCAGTACGCTTTAAGTAGTCAAGAAGCTTGCGGCGCTGATTAACCATTCTCAATAAACCACGGCGTGAGTGGTGATCGTGAATGTGAGTTTTAAAGTGCTCCGTAAGATGCTTGATGTTCGCTGTTAATAGCGCAACCTGCACCTCCGAAGACCCGGTGTCAGTGTCTGACAAGCGATATTCAGCTACGATTTTCGCTTTAGTTTCTGCGTTCAGAGACATAGTTCCTAAGTTCCAGATTAAGATCCCCGTTTAAAGTTAAACTTGGATCGATACCTAACAATTACACTATATAAGACAAGTGTAAAAGTAGATTGGGTTGATAAAGTAGCCAAAAAAATGACTACACGTGAAAAGGCGCGCATTGTAACACGCTAGAGAGCCTGATGGCATTAGGTTTTTATGGTTTTGAATGTGATTTTTTGATTTTGATAGTCCACCCCCCTCTTTTTTGCCGATTTGTAGTACAAATCGGCAAAAAAGAGGGGGGTGGACATGAAATATTGGCTAAAAACTTCTAAAAATCAGTTGGTTTTCATCATTCTCTTTGGTGCGAGCCGTTTATCACCTTGCTCATTGTAAGAACATCGACCAATTCCGATAAATTCCCCGTTTTCTAAGTACATTTTGATCATGTCGCTGTCAGGAATATCGTTTCTTGATACTTTTAAGCCATTCTTAACGCGGTTTGCTTCTTCTGTCGTTAGAGTTATCGCTGGCAGATGAATTAATGCGCTATCAATGGGGAGTAGGGTGGCTTCGAGTGCGTTGTTTTCGGCTAGCTTTTCAATATCTTCAAGGCTGTAGAGTTTACTGCAATCAAAAGGGGATACATCGGTGCGCCGTAACATACTCAGGTGTGCACCAAAGCCTAAAGCATCACCAATATCTTGTGCTAGGGTGCGAATATAAGTGCCTTTACTACAGTGAATATCCAGTGTGATGCACTCTTCGGTTTGCTCTAATAGCGTTAGCTCACGGATGGTTACATCGCGGGCTTTACGTTTTATTTCTATGCCCTGCCTCGCCAGTTTGTAGAGTGGTTGCCCATTATGTTTAAGCGCAGAAAACATGGGTGGTATTTGTTGAATGTCACCTCTAAATTTTTCTAAGACTGCTTCAACTTGCTCTGAACTAAATGGCTTTAGCTCGCGTGTTTGTAAGACATCGCCTTCTTTATCGCCGGTGGTGGTGGTAACGCCTAATTGTACGGTGCAGGTGTAGCGTTTGTCCGAGTCGAGCAGATAAGCAGAAACTTTACTGGCTTGTCCAAAGCAAATGGGAAGTACGCCTGTGGCGAGTGGATCAAGGCTGCCAGTATGACCTGCTTTTTTAGCATTAAAGAGATAGCGAGCTTTTTGAAGGGCAGCGTTAGAGCTGTAACCTAAGGGCTTATCGAGGAGTAGAATCCCGTCAATATCTTTGCCTTTTTTATTTCTGGACATGGCGTGAGATCAAACTACTCTTTATCGGACTTTACAGCCTTATCGATCAAGTGTGATAAATCATTAGCGCGCTGTTCAGTGTCATCGTAAATAAACTTGAGGGAAGGAGTGTTACGTAACTTGATAGCGCGTCCTAATTCTCTACGTAAAAAACCTGCAGCGCTATTCAACCCTTGTTCACAGGCTTCATGTTCATCTTGATTGAGCGCATCAAAATAGACTTTTGCTTGAGATAAGTCTTTAGTGACGGTGACATCAAGAATACTTACCATGCTAACGCGTGGATCTTTGATCTCGTTGCGTATTAGCATGGCAAGCTCTCGCTTAATTTGCTCACCGATGCGATCGGTTCTGGAATAGTCGTAAGGCATTTTTATTAACTATGTTCTTGTTAGCATTTATTAAAAACTACTATGATTTAGGAAGTGAGCGTTCAATTTCTGTGCGCGTAAATACTTCGATTTGATCGCCTGGTTGAATATCATCGTAGTTTTTAACGCCGATACCACATTCGGTACCCATAATCACTTCTTTCACATCATCTTGATGGCGACGTAGCGACTCAAGGTAGCCTTCATAGACAACCACGTCATTACGAAGAACACGGATAGGCTCGCTCTTTTTGACTTTGCCTTCAATAACCAAACAACCCGCAATGTTACCGAAGCCAGAGCCTGTAAAGACATCTTTAACTTCTGCAATGCCGATAAGCTCTTCACGAAGCTCAGGCTTTAATAGACCACTCATGGCATCACGAACATCGTCAATGAGTTCGTAGATAATGCTGTAGTAACGAATTTCAGTATCAGACTCTTGTGCAACACGTCTTGCAGAAGCATCTGCGCGGACGTTAAAGCCGATGATTACTGCGCCCGCACCTTGTGCCATGCTGATGTCTGTTTCGCTTAATCCACCAACACCTGATGAGATGATTTGTACGGCAACCTCAGATGTAGATAGTGCGGTTAGAGAGCTTTTGATTGCTTCTAAAGAACCATTTACGTCTGCTTTTAGCAAAACAGATAATGTTGATTTGTCAGCGTTTTGCATCTTCTCAAACATCGCGTCAAGTTTAGCTGCTTGCTGTGCTGCAAAACGATTTTCACGTTCCTTTTCATGGCGTTGCTCGGCAAGTTCACGTGCGCGACGCTCATTTTTCATTACCAATAAATCTTGACCAGAAGCGGGTGTGCCAGAAAGTCCAAGAATTTCAACAGGTGTTGAAGGTCCCGCTTCGGCAATGGTTTTACCCATGTCATCTAATATGGCACGAATACGCCCAAATTCAGAACCCGCAAGAACAATATCACCTTTCTTCAGTGTACCTTCTTGAACAAGAACGGTTGCAACCGCACCTTTACCTTTTTCTACACGAGACTCAATAATTGTGCCTTTAGCAGGGCCTTCAGTACGGGCTTTAAGCTCTAATACTTCAGAAACCAATAGAATTGCATCAAGAAGATCATCAATACCTGTTCCTTCTTTTGCCGAAACATTAACGAATACATCCTCTCCGCCCCAATCTTCTGGGATAACTTCAAACTTAGACAGTTCGCTTTTGACTCTTTCAGGGTCAGCTGATTCTTTGTCTATTTTGTTGATTGCTACGATGAGTGGAACACCAGCAGCGCGAGTGTGTTTAATCGCTTCTTCTGTCTGAGGCATAACACCGTCATCAGCCGCAACAACTAAGATAACAATATCGGTAGTTTGAGCACCACGTTCACGCATTTGTGAGAATGCCGCGTGACCCGGTGTATCTAAGAATGCAATTGTACCGTTGTCCTTTTTAACTTGGTAAGCGCCAATGTGCTGAGTGATTCCGCCCGCTTCGCCAGATGCAACGCGACTTTCACGAATGTAATCAAGCAATGATGTTTTACCATGGTCAACGTGACCCATAATGGTTACGACAGGAGGGCGAGAAGTGGCTTCATAACCGCTTACATCTTCAAGTAGTGTTTCTGATGAAGTTACTTCTTCTTCAGATTTTCCTGCTGTTGCGATGTGACCCATTTCTTCAACAATTAAAATAGCGGTATCTTGATCAACCACTTGGTTGATGGTTGCCATTACACCCATGCCCATCATAGCTCTAATAACATCAGCGCCTTTTACGGTAAGCATTTGAGCGAGTTCAGAAACGACAATGGTTTCAGGTACTTCAATGGTATGCACAACAGTTTCTGTTGGTAATTCGAACCCATGATCCGTTGATTGATCAATCTTCACATTTCTGGTGCGTTTGCCCTTCTTTTTACGACGCCCGCCTTGACCGGCTTTTATATGAAGTTGACCTTGCCCTGGCGCTCCGCCGCGCCCTTGGAAAGGCTTTTTCTTGCCTTTGTTAGCATTTGCATTGGGTGAAGCAGGTGCAGATGCAGGTTTAGTAGCCGGTTTAGCGACGGGTTTCGGAGTAGGGGTGCGTTTAGGAGGCGATGCACGTCTCTTAAACATTGAAGAGGCTTCTTCACGCGCTTTATTAGCTAGCGCCTCACGCATTTCTTTTGGTGTAAGTGGTTTAACCGGTTCTGGTGCAACTTCTGGCGTAACTTCTTCCGTCGTTGTTTCTGCTGTTTCTACCGACTCGGTTGCATCAGCAGCGTCAGTTTCTTTTGCTGCTTTTCTTGCTTCAATCGCAGCTGCTTTTTCTGCATCTTTTTCTGATCTAGCAATGGCTTTTTTATCGCTTGCATCTTTTCGATCAGCTTTGGATTTATCCACAGCGTCTTCGCGAGCCTTTCTTTCATTAGAAAGCTGATTCGCAAGCTCTCCCGAGCGATTGGCAGAAGCTTCTAATTCTTCAATATCAGCGCTATCCGTTGCAACGGGTGCGGCAGCAGGGCGACTAAAGCTCTTTTTGCGTCTTACTTCGACAGACACACTGCTTTTACCGTGCGAATTTGATACGTCAATTTCGCTGGTTGAACGGCGTTTAAGGGATATTTTCCCTGTTGATTTTTTAGCCGTTGTCGTCGCACTTGCTCCGGTACGAATGTGTTCTAGTAATGCGAGCTTTTGTTTATCCGTGATTGTGTCATCCGCACCCGAGACTTTCATTCCTGCATCTTGTAATTGCTGCAGTAATGTTTCGACAGGAGCTCCGATCAAATCGGCGAGTTGTTTTATGCTTGTATCTGACATTTATTTTATCTCCTATTGGCTTACACATTTGAAGCTGTTGTATCTTCAGCAGCTTCTTCTGCTTCAGCTTCGGCAAACCATGGCTCTCGTGCAATCATGATCAGTTTTGCGGCTTGTTCTTCGTCTTCAATGCCTTCAATATCTAGAAGCTCATCAGTCGCTTGTTCGGCAAGGTCTTCCATCGTACAGATACCTTTACTTGCGAGTAACTGTGCAAGGGCATTGTTCATGCCTCTCATTTCTAGTAGGTCTTGGGCAGGTTTTCCGCCTTCACCGGTAATCGCAAGTGCAAGTAGGGCATTACGTGCGCGACTTCTTAATTCTTCTGTAAGCTCTTCATCAAACTCTTCAATTTTCAAAAATTCTTCAGCAGGTACGTAAGCGACTTCATCAAGACTTGCAAAACCTTCTTCAACGAGGATGCTTGCAACTTCTTCATCAACTTCAAGTTTGTCAGCAAATAGTGCAATCAACATGCCTTGCTCACTACGTGTCTTGTTTTCTGCTTCTTGTTCACTCATTACGTTGAGTGTCCAGCCTGTTAGCTGGCTAGCAAGGCGTACATTTTGACCGCCTTTACCAATCGCTTGTGCAAGCATTTCTTCATCAACGCCAATGTCCATGCTCTTTTTATCTTCATCGATAACGATAGATAAAACTTCAGCAGGTTGCATTGCGTTGATGACAAAACGAGCAATATCGTCATCCCAAGGGATAATATCGACACGCTCATTGTTCATTTCGTTTGTTACAGTTTGGATGCGTGATCCACGCATACCCACACAAGCGCCCACAGGGTCAAGGTTTGGCACGTTTGCACGTACTGCAATTTTAGAACGCGACCCTGGGTCACGCGCTGCACCCATAATGTCGATGAGGTCTTGCCCAATCTCTGGTACTTCAAGCTTAACCAGCTCTACTAAAAACTCTTCATCTACACGTGAGACGATCATGCGAGGACCACCGCGACCTTCTTCGTCAATCTCTTGCAAGATGCCACGCATACGATCACCCGTACGCGCCATTTCACGTGGAATCATTTGATCACGCGGGATAATCGCTTCGCTATTATCACCAAGGTCTAAAACGATGCCACGACGATCAACACGTTTAACCGTGCCCAATACAATCTGTCCAATTTGATCTTTAAAGGCATCCGCAACTTTTTGACGTTCTGCATGACGTACTTTTTGCATGATGACTTGCTTAGCGATTTGAGCAGTGATTCTACCAAATTGGATAGACTCAACAGGCTCTTCAAGGTATTCACCAATTTCAAGCCCGAGCTTTCTATCATCCGCATAGCTCTTTAGAATATGTCTTTCTGGAGATTCAAAGTCTGGATTTTCATCATCCATGATCTCCCAGCGGCGGAAAGTTTCGTAATCACCTGTTTCGCGGTCAATATCTACGCGGAAGTCTTGCTCTGCACCGTATTTCTTACGAGTAGCTGTAGCGATAGCCGTTTCAACTGCCTCAAAAATATCGGCAGAATCAAGGTTCTTTTCATTCGATACTGTCTCTACAACGTATAATATTTCTTTGCTCATAGCTTTAACCTTTCAGTCAGTCCAGAATTAGTCTGGCGCGATCAATGGACTCATAGGGGATTGCAAACTCTTCGTCGTCTACTTTGACAGTAACAACGCGTTCGTCGGCACTCACTAATAATCCTTTAAAATTTCTTCTGTCATCTATTCTAGTTCGGGTACGTATTTTGATTTTATCACCAATATAGTCTTGATATTGTTCTGCATTAAATAAAACGCGATCCATACCCGGTGATGATACTTCTAATATATAGGCGACAGGAATAGTATCTTCAACATCAAGAACAGCACCTACCTGACGACTCACTAATGCGCAGTCATCAACGCTTATACCTTCGTCTTTCTCGATAAAGATTCGTAACAATGCGCTTTCGCCGTGTGGGCGATACTCATAACCCCATAGTATAAAGCCTAAGCCTTCTACGGTGTTTTTAACTAAGTTGTCTAAAGCTGTTTGCACGTACTTTCCTATTTCTATCTATCTT
>CAZSXI010000014.1:0-9267 GCA_964611045.1 uncultured Cocleimonas sp.
CGCGTTTTTGTATGGGAGCGGCATGGCGTAATCCAACAGACAAAAGTTTAGATCGCGTTATTGAAATGATTGAAGCAGTAAAAGCTTTGGACATGGAAACCTGCGTAACGTTGGGGATGCTAGAAGAAGCACAGGCAAAAAAGCTGAAAGATTCAGGGTTAGATTATTACAATCATAATCTTGATACATCACCTGAATTTTATGGGTCTGTCATTACTACGCGTACCTATCAAGACCGTCTAAATACGCTGGAAAATGTTAGAAACGCAGGTATTAACGTTTGTTCTGGCGGAATACTTGGAATGGGTGAAACTCAACGTGATAGAGCACGTTTGTTGCAAGAGCTTGCAAATCTTCCTCAGCATCCAGAATCAGTACCAATCAATGATTTAGTTCAGATTAAAGGAACGCCGCTAGATGGCATTGATAATTTAGATCCATTTGAGTTTATTCGCACTATCGCAGTTGCACGTTTAATTATGCCAAAAGCGTATGTACGTTTGTCTGCAGGTAGAACGGAAATGAATGATGAAATGCAGGCACTATGTTTCTTTGCAGGCGCAAATTCCATGTTTTACGGTGAGAGATTACTTACTACGGATAACCCTCAAGAGAATCATGATAAGGAGCTTTTCGCGCGTTTGGATATTCAAAATGAAAAGCGTAAGGTCTCTGCTCCTGCATCTCTAAATGCTGTTAGTTAATGTGTAAATAAATTACAAATCATCAAAAAAGAGGGGGGGTGGGTATTTATACTTATCTTCACCCCCCGTTTCTCTGGAATTGTTTGAAACTTTCGTCAATTTATGACAGGATTGTGCCTAATAAATAATTATAAAAATAAATTGCAATTTCTTAGTATTAAAAGTTGCACTAGGGGCAAAGTTTGGTTTTTTCTATAGCGTTTTTTCGCAAATACTTACTTTTTAGAGTTTGGTCATTAAATTTGGCTGAGATTAGTGTCGCCTTGATGCTTCTATGTCTACCTTTTTCGTTGTCTGCAAAACAAATTGAAGACAGTGATGGTGATGGACTTTCTGATCAATATGAAGTGTCAATTGGTACTGAAGCTTACCTTGCAGATACTGATGGTGATGGTATTGAAGATGGTATTGAAGTTGGGGCTGATCTTAACAACCCACTCGATAGCGACGGTGATAAGCGTATCGATGCGCTTGATTATGATGATGATAACGATGGGCTGCCAACAATTCTTGAAAATCAGGCAGATAAATATTCTGACATTGATAAAGATGGCTTAAAAAACCACTTAGACAGTGATTCTGATAATGACGGTATATTGGATGGAATCGAAGCGGGAGCTTTGAATAAAGATGCCAATTTGGATGGTATTGATGATGCTTTTGATGTTGAGCATGTCGGTGGTAGTGATAAGAATGGCGATGGTATCAGTGATAACTTAAAGTTACCTGATCAAAATAAAGATGGTATTGCAGATTATTTAGATTTCAAAACTACAAATGTATTAGATATAGCTAGTCTACAAAAGGCTCCTAAGCTTGTTAATGAGTTAGCCACTATCTCGACTACTAAGGCTGATAAGCCTGAGAAAAAAGCGGCAGTAGCAAAAAAAATAGTTATCAATCGTTACACCGATACAGACAATGATGGCTTATTAGATAGCCAAGAAATAATATTCGGTACAAATCCTTTGAATCGAGATAGTGATGGTGATAGCGTTTCTGATGCTATCGAGATTGGTATGGATATTAATGCTCCGCAGGATTCTGACCATGATAATATAATTGATGCATTGGATACTGATGATGACAATGATGGCGTTTTAACGAAGCTAGAAGATATCAATAAGGATGGAAGCCCTATTAATGATGACACTGATGACGATGGTGTGCCCAATTACCTAGATGGCAATGATGATGGAGATGATAAGCTAACTCTTGCAGAAGGCGGCACGAATGATACGGATAATGATGGGATATTAGATTACCTCGACAAGTATGATGGTCAAAAAGACTCTGTGATTACAACTAACAAACCTGACGGGGAAATGCCTACTGAACCTGAAGTCATTGTGCTTTTTGATGGTGATTTAAAGGTTGCAGACGAACAGTTAATTGATGATGACGAGGGTAATAGCCTTGCTAAAGTAGCTAAGAAATTATTGAATGATGTGGCTGGGCTTGATAATGATAAAGCAATAGACAAAGAAGAACCTAAGCTTTCAAAAAACACCCAAATGACAAAGGTTAAGAAAACAGGTGCAGCTACGTGGTCGTGGACTTTTTTCTAGATCTTCAACGGCCTTCTTTTTAATGATCATTACGCGGCTTTCTCGTTTAACATTTCTTGTGCCAAATTTAATGTGGATTTGGTGATTTCAACACCCCCCATCATACGTGCAACTTCTTCTATACGTTGATTATCATCCAATACTAACATGCCTGTAGAGGTGCTTTCCTTGCTTTTTATTTTAGTCACTTTGTAGTGGTTATGTGCCTGAGAGGCTACTTGTGGTAAGTGAGTCACGCATAAAACCTGTCGGTTGCTACCAAGTTTGCGAAGTTGTTGCCCAACAATTTCAGCGATTCCACCACCTATACCACTATCAACTTCATCAAAAATTAGAGCAGGGAGGGTAATACGTTGTGCTGCAATCATTTGAATGGCGAGTGAAATACGTGATAGCTCACCACCGGATGCAACCTTGATAATAGGCTTGAGTGGTTGCCCGGGGTTTGCGCTAACTTGGAATTCAATGTTATCCATACCATGCGAGGTGAAGTTATCACTTTGTTCTAGTGCAATAACAAAAATACCACCTTCCATACCCAGTTTTTGCATTGCCTCACTGACACCCTTGGATAGATGTAGTGCTGACTTTCTACGTGCGGTGCTGAGTTTCTTAGCTATATTTAGATACTGACGTTTGCTAGTTTCATATTTTTCTTGGAGGGCATCAATATCATATTCATCACTATCTAGCTCGTTAAGCTCAGCTTGCAGTGATTGCCATTTGTTAAAGAGTAATTCTGGTTTAGTTTGGTGTTTGCGTGATAAGGCGTGCAAAGTTGTAAGGCGAATATTCACCCATTCTAACCGTTCAGGATCTAGCCCGATAGATTCTTGATAATGTCGTAATAAGTCACTGGCTTCTTGTATTTGGATTTGTGCACTTTGTAGTAGCTCTAATGGCTCTTTAAATGCGGCATCAAGTTGTTTGCCATCTTCTAGTTTTAGTAGCACATTGCTGACCTTGGAATAGATAGATTGTTCATCTGCATCATAGAGTTGTAAAACACTTTGTGAACTTACATTAATCAATTCCCCTGCATTTGATAGCCTTGCATGTTCTTCATCCAATTGCTCAGCTTCGTTTTCAACTAGTTGTAACTCATCCAGCTCCTGTGTTTGAAATTGTAATAAGTCGAGCTTAGCTTGATGATCACTGTTTTGATTTTTAAGTAAGTCTAGTTTGGATTTAATTGCCTTCCATTCGTTATAAGCTGTTGCTGTTTTGAACAGTAACTTTTGTTGGCTATTCTCTACATCGGCAAAGTCGTCCAACATTTGGCGTTGCATGTCTTTTTTCATTAATGACTGATGTTCGTGTTGTCCGTGAATATCAACTAACTGTTCGCCTAATTGACGCAGCATAGATAGATTACAGGGTGATCCATTAATCCAGGCACGTGATTTTCCATTAGCAGTGATAACGCGACGTAGAATACATTGACTGTCACTGTTGCCGCACTCTTCCAATAAATCTTGCTCTGCCAACCATGTCTGGGCAGACGGCGTATCATCAAGTTCTATCGTGAGCGTGATTTCTGCTTTATCAGCACCGTGACGAACCACTCCGCTTTCTGCACGATCACCCAAAACCAGCCCGATTGCATCGACCAGTATTGATTTTCCTGCGCCTGTTTCCCCCGTGAGAGCCGTCATGCCTGATTTAAGCTCAAGATCTAGCTTTTCTATGATCGCAAAGTTTTTTAAATAAATATGACTTAGCATATTGGACCTTTTGGGGAAGGAGGTTAATTCTATTTTGCTAGTATTACAGAGTTTACCTTAAAAGAGAACAAAAAGAATACAACTATTGCTATAATTTGATTTCAGTCTCTCCTTAAGTCCACCCCCCTTGTTTTTTGCCGTTTTGTACGCTTTTTTGCTTGTTATAATTAATTCAAAAATGCTTCAATCCTTACAAATCGGCAAAAAACAAGGGGGGTGGGCTATAAAAATGGTCTAAACTATCGTCATAGATGAATCTACAAAGGAAATATTATGGATAAACAAACACAAACTGAAATAGAAGCCGCAGCATGGCGCAAAATGCTCGGACATTTTCAAAAACGGTCTGATGTACAAAATATTGACTTAATGAATATGGCAGGATTTTGTCGTAACTGCTTATCAAAGTGGTATATGTCTGAAGCGGAGGCTAGGGGAGAGGAAGTAGATTACGATCAGGCGCGAGAGATCGTTTATGGTATGCCGTATGATGAATATAAAGTTAAATACCAAGAAAAAGCATCTGATGCGCAAATGGAAACGTTTAAAAGTATTCAGTGGGGAAAAGATACTACGGAGTAACTGTGTCATGAGAGTTTTGAAACAAGTCTATGTCGTACTAATGATGCTCGCACTATCAGTGCCAGCTTTAGCTAAAGAATCCTATCCGCTACCCGAGTTTACTCAAACCTCTGCAAAAGAATGGCTAAATTCAAAGCCACTCACTAAAAAAGACTTGCTAGGAAAAGTAACGCTGGTTGATTTTTGGACCTTCGGTTGCTGGAATTGTTACCGTTCTTTCCCATGGTTGCACGGTGTGGAAAAACAATACAAGCCTCAAGGTTTTCAAATTTTAGGGATTCATTCGCCAGAATTTGAAAATGAAAAAGTCCACGCTAATATCAAAGCCAAAATAAAAGAATTTAAAATCACTAACGCTGTGATGGTTGATAACGACATGGGCTACTGGCGCGCGATGAATAATCGCTATTGGCCATCTTACTTTATCGTTGATAAAAAAGGGCAGGTACGTGCTAATTTTATTGGCGAAACGCATAAGAATTCGGCCCAGGCGAATAAGATTGAAGCGTTGATTAACCTTTTATTAGCAGAAAAATAGAAATAAAAAATACCGTCATCCCCTCATGCTTTTAGAGGGGATCTTGTTTTCATGAAGATTCTCGTTAGAAGCATACGGGAATGATGGGTGTGTCGGTCTAAGGCGAAGAACTCCACCCCAATTTATTCCGTAATATATGATAATAATCATAATCTTTAGGATGCATGAGTTTTAGCTTGTGTGATTTATTACGTATCACAATATTGTCACCCGCTTGCAAGTCTATATTTGCCTGCCCATCAAATGATACCCGCGCATTAACCTCACGGCTTTCGCATAAGCTAATATTAATTAAGCTTTCATTCGAGATCACAATCGGGCGATTACTTAAAGTATGCGGGCAAATCGGCACAAGCACCACAGCATCAAGCCCAGGGTGAAGAATAGGGCCGCCACCGGATAATGAATACGCGGTAGAACCTGTGGGTGTAGCGACCACAATGCCGTCCGCTCTTTGTGTGTTTACAAAGGTATCATTCACATGTGTGGTAAATTCGATCATGCGAATATCATTTCTAACGTGCACCACCACGTCATTGAGCGCGATACCTTCGCCTAGACTTTTGTCATTTCTGAAAACCTCAGCATGCAATAGCGAGCGTTCCTCGAGTGTGAAATTACCATTCAGCATGAGAGTGAGTTGCTCGGCAATTTCATCGGGAGAAATATCGACTAAGAAGCCTAAACGACCTAAATTAATGCCGATGACAGGAATATCTTTATCACTTAATAAGCGACCCGCTTTTAATAAAGTGCCATCACCACCAACAACAATCGCGAGGTTGATGCAGTCGCAGATATTGTGGGTATTCATTGGGGGAATGCCTAAGAAATTTGCGGTATGTTTCTCGGCAACAACTTTAAAACCTTCTTTTTTTAAGAACTTGTGCAATGTTTTTAGCGTTTTTTCGATACGCGTGTCGTTCTTATTATTAATATTTTTTGAAAAGATGCCAATGGTTGAAAACTGCTTCATTCATTATCCTTTTAGTCGTAACTTTTGTGGCTAGTAGCGGTTAATAGTAACGTAAAAAGGCAAAAAACAGGTGAAATTAGTGATTATTTGAGCCCACCCCCCTTCTTTTTTGCTGATTTGTATTAACAAATAGACCATTGCACGAGATATATGACGGATTAGAAATGCTTGAATTCCCCCTGTTTTCCTTAAAAGCCCACTCAATAGCCCTGCTATTAATCTCATTTTTAAGGGAAGCAGGGGGAAATTACGCTATTTTTTATCTCGCCATACTCTCATGCAAAGGTCTCTAAAAGAGGCTCGCAAAAAAACGTGATAAAGTTTACAAATCGGCAAAAAATGGGGGAGGTGTAGGGCTAACGCATTAAAATACGAAAATTTATCAATGACTTATGCTTTTTTTATACTGCTCGCGCCCTTCGACTCCGCTCAGGGAGCTACTTTATTCATTGCAGTACCCTGAGCGGAGTCGAAGGGCACGGGAAGTCACTAAAAATTCACTTGCGAAGTACAAAATTAAGCAATAGAGAGGCTAACTTAGTGATTTTAATGCGTTAGCCCTGGGGAGGTGGCAGGATTAGGGAGGGGGTAGAAAGCTCGAAATTAAGATATTATTTGAGCAATTCCCCTCACCCCAGCCCTCTCCCCAAGGAGAGGGAGTCAATATGAGGTGGTTTAGCGTTTAAACAATACCTTCTTAATATTCCCCCAAACAAAGCGCTTGAGCGAATACCCATCAAAACGCGCAATTTCCATATCACCAATGATAATTTCATGATCTTGATTATAAGTATGAAAGCCCAACGCGCAAAAATCAGATTTTAGTGTTTCTACAAGCTCTTCTTTATACCCACCTTCAATTTGTAGCACTTTATTAACATTGGCTTGATAACCATAGCGTTTGCCACAGTTTTGCGAAACGCGAAACAACTCGTCATCACGTTTAATAAAATGCCCCGCCATGCGTGCATTGGTCACATCGCTAATCACGGGTTCATCATAGAGTTTGCTAAAAGGCTGGCTAAAGAGATCGGCTGATTTGTATATGGATAATTCATCGTTGCAATCTGCACCTTTCACGATTTCAGTGGTAAACAAATACCAACCATCATCGGTTTTAAGGGGCGTGGTATCGACGGCTTCTATATTATCAATCAGTGTTTGTTTTTTCTCCCATTTTGTAGGGAAGTCGGTACATTCGTATAAATCAACGCGATTACTATCACCGCATTCAGGGATCATGTAATACCTGCCATCCTCCTCAAACACATTGGGGAAGGATAGATGATGCTCTAGCTTTAAAATGACAGTTTCATTGATAAGTTTATGATTAATCGTATCAAGCTCAGCAACCATTAAATAGCCGTGATAATCCTCAAACTTTAGCTCTTCATAAAAGACATAATACTTATCATCTTTGAAGACGATAAAAGGGTCTGCTTGAAAGACTTTTGAATCGGGTATGATTTTATGCCACTTACTATTACTTTCATCATTGTTTTGTTTCTTATAAACAATCACCCATTGCACAGGAATAAAGGCTTCAAACAGCATCTTCTTTAAAAAACGGATTTTGTAACCGAGCTTCTCAAGTGATGATAGCTCAGTGCGATCATATTCAAGTTGTTGCTCGTTAATCCCTAAGCGCTGGCAGATAAGGTCAATCTTCTCCTTAGTCATTACAAGCGTGCTGTGTAAAGAGGTGCGATTAGCGGCTAGGCTGGCAGTTTTAACAACCTTGCCTGTCTCAGTATTAGAGAATACAAGTTCTACGCTGTCATGCTGTACAGCTGCTTTATGCACGCCCTTATGTAGCGAAGGCGTGCCTGCAATGGTCAGTTTGATGAGATAATGAGGTGATGACATAGGGTTTAGCTATTGATCAGTGCATTACGCGCTTGGCTCGGCGTGTTTTAAACCAGAACGTTTATCCATATTATGACTATGAAGTGCTTCATAAAGTGTTTCGTGCGCTTGTACTTGCTCTGCTAAAGTAAAGTTATCCAACGCACGTTGTAATGCGGCATTGCCCAAGGCTTTAAACGCATTATTATCCATATCGACCAATTCTTGCCATGCATTCGCTAGGGCTTGATCATCATTTACAGGTACAACACGCCCTGTATCTTTAATAATAAATTCATTATCACCCACATTAGTCGCCACACAAGGGACAGCAGTCGCCATGGCTTCACCTAGCGTTAGCGGAAACGCCTCACCCAAAGAAGTCAATGAAGCAACATCATAAGCATTCACAATATCGGGAATATCTTCACGATTGCCGAGCAGGTGCACATTGGCTTGTAGATTATTTTCGTTGATGATTTCAGTGAGAGCAGTATTACGGTTATCAATATCTGTGCCTGCCATTACAAAATGTACGTTTGGATGAGTCTTGTGTAGAAGAGCCGCAGAGCGTAAAAATCCCGCATGATTTTTAACTGCATGAAAACGAGCTGTAATGCCAATCACAAATGCATCGTCAGTAATGCCTAGTTCTTTGCGTATTTTCTTTCGAGCAATCGGGTTAGGTTTAAAGGTTTGTGTGTCTACGCCATTAGTCATCACTAAGGCTTTTTTGTTTTTAAAGCCCCAGTTTAAGTGTTGCTCACAATTAAGGTGCGAAACATACATCATACAATCGGGTAAATTAGAGATTAAGCCCCAAATGCGTAGTTGAACTTGTTTACGAAAAATTTCGGTGCGGTAATGCTCCAAGCCTTCGTGCACTGTCCAGATAACAGGGGGCTTATTAGGTAGAAATTTATTAAATAAAGTACCAACCACACCGCCTTCATACATCGTGCCGTGAATCACATCGGGGTTAAATGCTTTTAAAAGGCTGTAAGCTTTTCTAATATTAAGTGGATTTTGCTTTAAACAAAGCGAGTAAACAGGGATTTCTAGCTCATCACGAATCTTATCGGCAAGATAGGTTTCTTTATCTAGCGAGATAACAATCATCTCAAATTTGTTCTTGTTGAATTTTTCTAGCAAGCGAATCAGTTGGACTTCTGCACCACCCGTTTCTAAACCTGTTGAAATGTGAGCAATTTTAATCACGTGACGTACCCTGTAATTTTGTATTAATTATGAGGGTATTGTTACATAGATCAAAAATTGATCAATAGCGTGATGGACAGGTGGGGGGATAAAAGCGTTAGACGTGCGCTTT
>CAZSXI010000014.1:9367-15051 GCA_964611045.1 uncultured Cocleimonas sp.
TTGATCAATAGCGTGATGGACAGGTGGGGGGATAAAAGCGTTAGACGTGCGCTTTCTCGTAGTAGCACGTCATACTGGCGAAGACCGGTATCCATGATTGAGACTTGTAGTGTTGTATAAATGGATTGCGGTCTGCACCGCAATGACGGCTTTTTTTAACTCATCTGCGAATCAAAAACAGTCACAGGCACAATGCCATTAAAAGCAGGGTGATCACTGCTAATTTTTAAATGCCCCGCTAATACATTAGGGATTTGCAATTCATTGTACTTTTGCACTTCGCTAATCGCCTCAACCTCAAATGAAAAGCGCTCACCCGCTGCAATCGTAATTACCCCATCGCTGACATTATTGAGTTTTACCACTAACGAGCCATTGATATGTTCTAAACCAACTGGGGTAATAGCATCTAAAGTTACCGATTTATTGGTAAGATTCATTAAAGATACAATCTCCTTACCATTGGTTTGTTGTTGGCAGATAGAAATATCGCAAGTAGGTAAGGCAGAAGCTTTGTTAGTTTTAGCAGAAGCCATAGCCAGTGTAGAAGCTCCGCCTGCGGTAAGTGCCAAGCCATAGCCCAATGTTTTAATAAGTTTACGACGTGATTGATTGATCATTTTTGAATCCTCAGTGTTTATATAAGTGCAACGATCATGTAGAATATAAGCGTTCAAACGATAGTTGTTATAACAAGTATAATGAGAATAAGCGCTATGTCAAATAATAGAAAACGATCAGCATTAATAGGCAGCATAAAAATTGAAACCAATATTTTTATGAATGCAACAAAACTAAGCGATAAAATGCTCGCCGAAGCCAACCAGCTCCTATCAATCTGGGGTATGACAGTACTGCAATACAATGCGCTACGGGTGATTTATGTAAAAGACAGCTTTAATAACAACTATGAAGGATTATCCAGTAAAGAAATAGGGCAAAGGCTCTACACCCGCGTACCTGATGTAACGCGTCTATTGGATCGCCTAGCAGACAAAGGCTGGTTAATACGCGAACGAGATACTATTAATAGAAGGGTGGTTCGTTCTCGCTTAACCGATATTGGTATTGAGTTAGTAGAATCAATCTATAAACCCATGCAAGAGTTGGAGTCGCAACAGTTGTCAGCATTAACTAAAAAAGATAAAGAAACATTGGCGATGCTATTAAGGAAGGCGGTAATTTGATAAGGGTTTTTAATCGACCTTAAATATTAATCATCCCATAAGTATTAGCAGTAATAATATTCAACATGGTTACTCAATATAGTTTTTTTCTATTGGTTAAATGAAAATACTTTTGGAAAAATTAATAATACTAAAACACCTGAGATGAGCCAGTCCCCTCTCCCTAGCAGGGAAGAGGGTTAGGGAGAGGGTAGAAAGGTTGAAGACTGTATTAAGCTGAACTATCTACCCCCTCCCCAACCCTCCCCCTGCTAGGTGGAGGGAGTTAACAACAAAAAGCTTTCACTTTGAATATATGAAAATACTTTTGGGACTATTAATACAAGCTCCTAGAAATTTAGCCCCAGTGATAGTTTAAGGCCTAAATTTAAGCATAATATCTTCTTTTCTGATAATTTATTGCTTCGTTCAACTAAGAATGATTTGTCCAAAGTCAATAATTGAGAAATATTAACAACAGACTCTTTAGATAAACCCGATTCTTTTTTAGAAATTGAAAAATTCCCTGGGGCATCTACTAAACGTACGTTAGAAGTTATCACCGCAACAACGATCGTTTGAATAGCGCTACGATTAAACGCATTAGCAGAAACAATAACAACGGGTCGTTTAAAACCTGGCTCCGAACCTCTAGGCTCACCAAGCGACGCCCACCAAACTTCCCCTCGTCTCACTACCACTCGTCCTGTTGAAGTGATTCAAACTGCATTGAAGAAAGTAAGTCGTCAAGTTTATCGTCTTGACTTGCATAAAGATCGTTTAAAGTATTGGTAATATTTTCAGTTTCTCGAGACTTAGTGTATTCAGCCACTGCCTTAGCATATAACTGACTTCGAGAAATACCCAAACGATGAGCAAGCCCTTCGGCTTCTTTAAAGATAGGGTCCGGAATTGAAATAGCAGTTTTCATTGCTTCAGTATAACTTTTGTCATACCTGTTGTCAATTTGAAGCTTGCGATGTAAAAAAATGATATCGATTCGCACTATTTATGAAAAACTAAAGTAATTGAGTCTAAAAATACACGTGTGTTGTAAACATGACACAATTTAATAAACCCTAATATTCACCGTTCATCTCCATTTTCTGGCTAAACCTGGCTTTTTCTCTCAAAACACACCGCTTATCAGAAAAAATTGTTGCATTTACGCAACACATCCCATATTATTTACTCAGTTGCGCGATATTTCACGATCATTTGTGGTCGAAATGTTGCAAAACAACCAAAAAGGGCTATAATCCCCCTCGCAAAATTTGGAAAACTTTTTAATAAACTTAATAGACGAAAGTCTATATATGGAGTCAAAAATGAAAAAATTACTCGCAATCGCAGTTACAGCTGCGTTCACAGCAGCGCCAATGGTGGCAATGGCTGATACTACAGCTTACGGTAGTGTACGTATGCTTCTTGAAAAAGATCCTTCTACCGCCCCGTTAGAATTAAATAACAATGGTTCGCGTATTGGTTTTAAAGGATCAAATGCTCTTGATAAAGGTCTTAGTATGACGCATAAAGTTGAGCTTGGTGTTGATCCAACTGGTGCTGGTGGTATTACTCAGCGTGGATCATACATTGGTGTTAAGGGTGGATTCGGCGAAGTTCGTTTCGGTTCTGATGGTGCTGTAATGGATGATGTTGATGGTGGCGCTGGCTTCCTAACAAACGGTAGCTTTGCTGGTCAAGCTTCTGATGGTCAGAAGAACAATTCAATTAAATACTTGGGCGCATTTGGTTCTGTAGGCGTACTTGCTTCATTCCGTCCTAAAGGTGATCAAGGAGCTGGTGAGACAAAATCACAGATTGGTTTAACTTACAAAGCTGGTCCTTTTAAAGTTGCTGCTGGTGTTGCTAGTAATAATGGTGTTAGCGCAAATGCTAAGTCTAAGATTGCTTTATCTTATGCTGGTGCTAACTACGGTGTAGGTCTTGTACACACTAAACCAGAAACTGGTAATGCTACTAACACATTAGGTGGTAAGTACAGCTTTGGTAAAGCTTATGTTGCAGGGGCATACGGTAAGAGAAAAGGTGCAGCCAACAATCACACATCTTTTGAGCTTGGTTACGGTCTTGGTAAAGGAACTAAAGTTTACTACCAGAACAAGAAACTTATGTCTGGTGGAAAAGAAAGCGGTCTTGGTATTCAGCACAACTTCTAAGCTATACTTTAGCTAAGAAAAATGTTGTTAAGATGGGCTGCCTTTGGGTAGCCCATTTTTTTGTCCGTTAACAATGGCTTTTTATATTTTTAAGGGAGTTTCAATAAAAACTAAATATTACCTTTGCTATTTATTCTGATTTTTTCAGACTATTGTGTATTCTATTCAAAAAATGAACCAATAATTATAGTCAAACTACCAACCATTTATACCGACATAAAAACTTTCTAAGTCTCTCACCTGAAAAAGACTAAGTAAAATGCTAGTATTTAGCAATCATATATTTCTGAATATATGGAAACATAGATGTACCCCCTCTAACTTTCAATAGGTTTTAATATGATCTTTGCTGAAAAGTTAAGCTCTACATTTTCTACGCTAAAGTTACTCGCCTTTATTTTAACCGTTCCTTCTCTTCTTTCCGCTTGCTCTACTGCATCTACAAACGCATCCATTAAACCCTCATCAAAAGAGCTTTATTTGGTTAGTCATCCATCGAAAGAAACATTAGCTAAAATTGATGCCTTAATGCCTGCGGCAATGAAATGGTACGATAATGTTGATAAAGCTTTGTATAACAAAGGGCGAGAGCTTACAAACCTAGAGAAAAAACAAGCCAAACAATTAGGCGTTAGAAATCCTGATGCGGTTAGAGTGGTTATTTTAGATAAGTTTCCAGAGCCAACAGGTCATGTTGTGAATAATAGCCATAGTGAAGGTGCTAGAGCGATGGGCAATATTATTATGATGAAGCCCCATCTTAAGAATGATTCGGTTGTACTATGTCATGAGCTAGTACACGTTGCTCAAAAAGATCGCATGGGTTTGAGGAACTTCTTAAAACAAATAGCGCTTGAAAAACATATATTGGGTTATTCAAAATCTTTATTAGAGAATGAAGCTTACGCCTTACAGCAATCAATTATGTAAAATTTCTCTAATATTTAGTTTAGTAAAAAACTTCTACAAACAATAACTTCTGCTACTATTTGTGTCTCTGCTACATAAATACAGGAGTTACCATAAATGCCCGCATTATTACCCGACGTTGATCCCGATGGTTTATTAGAATATTCAGTGGTTTACACTGATCGTTCATTAAATCATATGTCCCAATCCTTCCAATCTGTAATGAAGGATATTTCTCAAACTTTAAAAGAAGTCTACAACGCACAAGCGGCGATTATCGTTCCTGGTAGTGGTACGTTTGGTATGGAGTCGGTTGCACGTCAGTTTGCGAATAACGAAAAATGTTTAGTCGTTCGCAACGGTTGGTTCAGCTATCGCTGGACACAAATCTTTGAAGTAGGGGATATACCTTCAGAACATATTGTAATGAAGGCGCGTCAGTTAGCAGATGAAGCTCAGTCTCCTTTTCAGCCTGCCCCTATTGATGAAGTCATCGCCAAAATTCAATCAGAAAAACCTGCTGTTGTGTTTGCACCGCATGTGGAAACCTCATCAGGCATGATTTTACCTGATGATTATTTACGCGCGGTAGGCGATGCTGTTCATTCAGTTGGTGGGATTTTTGTATTAGATTGCATTGCATCAGGAACAGTTTGGGTGGATATGCAAGATTGCAATATAGATGTATTAATCAGCGCACCCCAAAAAGGTTGGAGTGGTCCACCCTGTGCAGGTTTAGTCATGCTGAATGACACGGCATTAGCTAAATTAGAAACATCAACAAGTAGCAGTTTTGCGATGAATTTAAAGCAGTGGCATACCATCATGCAAGCTTACGAAGGTGGCGCACACGCCTATCACGCAACTATGCCTACCGATGCTTTGAGACAATTCAGAGATATTATGATTGAAACGCGTGAAGTAGGTTTTGATAAATTAAAACAAGCTCAACTGGAACTTGGCACAAAAGTGCGTGAATTATTAGCCAGTAAAGGCATAAAAAGCGTAGCGGCAAATGGCTTTGAAGCACCAGGGGTTGTGGTGAGTTATACCCAAGATTCTGGCATTCAAAATGGTTCTAAATTTGGCGCAACAGGCATGCAAATTGCCGCTGGTGTGCCATTACAATGTGATGAGCGAGAAGATTATCAAACATTTCGTTTAGGATTGTTCGGTTTGGATAAATTACAGAATATTCCACGTACAATTGCCAGTTTAGAAGCGGCTTTGGATGAGGTCTTATAACTTTCAAAGGTTATGTGTTCAAAAGGGCATCAAATAAATATAAAAATAGAGGTTTCTCACAACCACCCCCCTTGTTTTTTGCCGTTTTGTAGTACAAAACGGCAAAAAACAAGGGGGGTGGTCAGGGCTAACGCATTAAAACAATGTCATTCAGACTCTTTTTATCTGGAATATCGATAATATT
>CAZSXI010000015.1:0-9107 GCA_964611045.1 uncultured Cocleimonas sp.
GAGTCCACCCCCCCTGTTTTTTGCTGTTTTGTAAGTTATTTAGAATACAAATCGTCAAAAAACAAGGGGGGTGGACTTAGAAACCTAATGAATTTCATCAATTTTCAAAGAAAACCCTCTATCAGAACTACTTTGAACCAACTCTACATCCACTGGCAACAGCTTTGATTCATTATCCATCACCACTTGGTATAAACCTTGGACTAACATTGCCATTTTTTCGTAATCCAATCGTTCTACCACTGCTTTTTTATCAATTTCTATCGCGCGATAATCAGCCGTATCAGTAATCATCATCGCTGGAAAACCATGCCGCTGATAATTAAGGTGATCTAATGAATTGGTAGCGTAATAGCTAGCTGGCAGGCTAAACGAATGCATTGGCAATTCTGATGCCTGCTTGAAACTCTTTTTTAATTGCAGAATCTCTGAATAATCTTGAAGACGACCCACTAGACTGATGTAGTTTCCCTTATCAGGGTAAATATGGCTCATAAACGTATAAGGATATTTTTGGCTGTCCTTTTTATCGGTAAACGTGCCAACACCATCTAACGAAAGCATCAACTTAACAGACTTTTTTGCTTCCATTAAAAGACTAGCATGATGATAGCTACCCATATTTTCAATGGTGACCGATTTCTTTTGAGATAAAGGATATGCAACTAGCTGAATACCAATAGATAGTTGATCTTCATTCTTTGAAAGCTGATTCGCTAGCTCAATTAAGGCTGCGACTCCGCTAGCATTGCCATCGATATCTAAAGAATTATTCTGTGCATCGTAATGCGCGCCGATCACTAGAATTTTTTCTGTGTCTGGGCCTAATTTTAGCAATACATTTTTGTATTCTGTCGCTAACGTCGAATAGGGTTGGTATTGTGCTTCGCCAAATTTTGAAAACTCTGCATGGATATAAGACCCTGTCGCGTTCAAAGTACCAAATTCGATAGTACGAGGCGCATAATAATTGGATAGTGCTTCTACGTGGCTCTTCAAGTTATCTTGATTAATCTTGACAGAAGTCGCATCAACATTTGTTGTGCTTATCAAAAATGGTGGCAGGGTCAATGCAAGCCATAAAATAAACACTATCCCAACAAAGGCTATGAGCCAATCTGTCAGTAATTTTTTGGTTTTTGTTGATAATGAGTGAAGCACTGCTCTATCCCGATAGAATAAGGGATGACTTTCTCATGGCTTTACGGTTTGGCTTGGTTTATTGGTATTAACGGCGGGGAATTGTGGATGAAACTTATGAGAAGAGAATAAGACTATTCCTCGCCTAAGCGAGGACTCCTGACAGGAGCCCCAGCTTAGGCTGGGAAGTTTCTTTATGATTTCTACAAAAACAGGCAATAAAAAAGCCAGCAGAAGCTGGCTTTTAAAATTCTATGCTTTCGCAATCAGCACTTTTTACAAAGACTACATTGCCTGAATACGTGCATTCAAACGACTTTTTTGTCTTGCTGCCTTATTCTTGTGAAGAATGCCTTTAGATACGCTTGCATCTAATGCAGGTACTGCAAGCTTGTATGCTTCTGTAGCTGCCTTTTTATCACCAGTATCAAGAGCAGAAACTACTGCCTTCACTTGTGTGCGCATTCCTGAACGAATGTGTTTGTTATGTTGACGACGAACTTCAGATGTACGTGCGCGTTTTTTAGCTGATGCAATATTTGGCAAAACTTTTCTCTCCGAATTACCCAGAGGGGGCATTTTAAAAATAGGGGCGTATTATGCCGATAATTTTTCTGTACTTCAATAGACTTTTGTATTTTTTTCTATTTAATTTCAAACTGTAGAATGACTACGAACTCTGTAGACTTTCTAAGTCTTTTAAGACTTCTTCTACATGAGATTTGGGGTTCACATTTCGATAAATTTTAGCAACCTTACCTTGGGGGTCAATAATAAAACTATGGCGTTTAGCAATCTTGAAAATCACCATGTTTAATAACGACCCGTACTGCTTGGCAACGCTACCACCAACATCTGCTAATAACGTAAAGGGTAATTGATGATCCTCTGAGAATTCAGCATGGCTTTTGCTGTTATCCACGCTAATTCCCCATACTGATGCCTTTTTTACTCTTAGCGATAATATATTATCTCGAAAATTACACGCCTCAGTCGTACAGCCTGGGGTTCCATTCTTAGGGTAAAAATACATCACTACCCACTGACCACGCATTTTGCTTAATGTTTGGGGCTTGTTATGTTGATCAACTAAGGTGAAGTCTGGAGCTGTTGCTCCTACTTTTATGGGTTGGGCGCTCACGGTATTGACTCCTAAGATAAATAAGCTGATTAATATAGATTTGGACAGTATTTTAAGCATAGTATTCATGACAGACTATTGTTACTTACCCTTCCATAGGAGAGCAAATCTCAATAAGTGTTCCCTCAATAGAGCGCACATAACTCACTGTTTGTCCCCACGGCTTCTCTGTTGGCGCTGCTACAAGTCCAGCCCCATTTTTTACCGCGTGATTTGTAGCGGCTTCTACATCTTCATCAACAAAGACTAATTCAAGCCCAACTGGATCTCCCTCTGTTGTTATCTTTTGATACTTCCCTGCGAAATTCATCTCTCCTAAACTAGCATGAGATGCAAAACCTAAGGTTGTTTCTCCTGATTTAAGCTCGGCATAATCAACAACACCGTCTTCTTCAAAGACCATGCCTCGTTCAAAACAAAATGCCTTTTCATAAAATTCAATAGTTGCCAACACATCTTCTACATAGACGATTGTATATCCATATTTCATTTTATTGCCTTTTAAGGGTTTATTTATTGTCCTTTCAGTATAGCTTATTCGGTTGATTTTACCTGTACTCCCTACACCTTCCTACCAACTACCTAAACAAAGAAACAGGCACGACTGACAACAAACCGCGCACATTCAAATAACCCGCTGCGCCCACTAAAACAGCACCCAGTAATGTACCCATGGCAATAAGACTAAAATTAATTTCTGGGCTTAGATCAAACAATAGCGAAGCAGCAATATTCCCCACTATTAACGCCAACACACTTGCTAACAACCCAGCAAGACCACCAATCATTGTAAACTCCAATATCAAGCTACGGCGTAAATACGCGCGGCTTGCACCTAATGATTTTAAGATGGCGATTTCTTTTCGGCGCATGGCTTTTTGTGATTGCAGTGCAGCAAATAAAACCACAACGCCAGCTACTAAGGTGAATAAAAATATCGCCTGCACTGCAAAGGCGGCTTTATTAATCAAATCTCGTACTTGAGTCATGATTGCAGTGATGTCTATGTTCGTCACACTCGGAAAGTGTTTAATCACTGAGGTCAACACACCTTTTTTATCATCGCCCAGATGTATACTGGTGATGAAAGTTTTTGGCTGATCATCAAACGCCTTGGGTGCCATCATCACAAAAAAGTTGGGGCGCATACTGTCCCATTTTACGGTTCGTAGGCTGATGATTTCTTCTGTGATTTGTTGACCTGCAATATCAAAAGTCATGGTATCACCCATTTTTAGACCTAAGGTTTCGGCGATACCCTCTTCTACCGATAAGCCTTTCAATCCATCTTCTGCAAACCATTCACCACTAACAATTTTATTGCCCATCGGCATGGATGAATTTGCCGACATATTAAACTCACGTATCAACAGACGTTTTGCGCGATCATTGTCGTAATCATCTTCTGATACTGCACTATCATTTATTTTTACCAAGCGCCCTAGTACCATCGGGTACAACGGTGTTTCGATGCCGTCTTTTGCCAATAATGTTTGTAGCGGTTCAACTTCATCGGGTTGAATGTTGATTAAGAAATGATTAGGCGCGTTTATCGGCAAACTGGCTTGCCAGCGATTGATTAAATCGCCACGCAATGTTGTCAGCAACAATAAACTAAACAGCCCAATGCCAAACACCACCACCATCAACGCCATGCGCCGATTAGCTTTGGGTAAACGAAAACGCTCACCTAATTTACGAATCACGCGCAACATTAATAATGCAATCACCCAAAAAACAGCGATGCCCGTCAAAACAGCAAGCAATAAGGTGATGCTCAGTTTTATATCTTGCGTTTGCATCCACATTAATAGCAACACCGCCGCGCTTAATGCAAAGGCAGAAAATAATAATGACGTTTTCGCTTGTGGACCTTGACCTTGCAGAATTTGCACAGGCGATGTGTTAATCAAGCGCAATAAATGCGGAGCAGAAAAACCCAACACCATAATCCAAGCCGTAAACATCCCAATCACAACAGGCCACCAACCTGCGCTCGGCAATGTTTGCCCGACAAATTCTTGTAAATAACGCGCAAGAAACAGCTGAATAAAATACCCCAATATTGACCCTAAAATGGCCGCGATAGTGGCGCTAAAAAACAACTGACTTAAATAACGCTTTAGTATTTTTCTGCGAGAAGCACCCATTGTTTTTAACACAGCTACTGAAGGGGTTTCGTGTTGTGTGAGACTGTAACTGCTCAACGCGATGCCTGCACCCGCCAAAATCACCGCCAACAACGATGCCATTTTTAAAAAGCGTTGCCCTCGTTGCAAAGCTTGTTGCACACTTGGCAAACCATCTTCTAAAGTGCGGATGGCTTCGGTCTTTTTAAGTTGAGGTTTTAGCCAACTGGTAAATTGCTTGATTATTTTTTCATCACCTGCAAATAGCTGGCTGTATCTTGCTCTACTAGCGGGTGTTAGCAAACCCGTTTCTGCCAACTGTGGCATGGGTAAAATTAATTTGGGTGCAAGTTGAAAAACACTGGCGGATTGGTCGGGCATTTTACGAATGAATTTACTCAAGCGCACTTTGCTTTTACCGAGTTGTACCTCCTGCCCTGCTTTTACATCGAGCGCGATGAACAGTCGTGATTCTGCAAGCGTTTCATTCCCTGCCAAACTGTTAACCATTGTAATATCAGTTTCTGCCGATGCGCTGGTACTGGTTTCTATCACCCCATGCAAAGGATATTCTAAAGAGACCGCATTGATTTGTGCTAATTGAAATTTCTCGCCAAGTGAAACCATACTCGGAAAACTAATCGTCTCTGCCGTGCGTAAACCACGTTTTGTGGCTTCTGCCAAGAAGGCATTATCAATGGGGCGAGTCGATACAATCACCAAATCACCACCTAGCATAGTCGTCGCTTGCTGGCTCATGGCTCGGTCAGCGCGATCTGTGAAGAACCCGACCGATGTAACAGCAACCACTGCCACTAACAGCGCAAGAAACAACAAACGCATCTCGGCTAATCGCCAGAACTTCTTCCATTCTGTAAAAAGATTCTTCACAGAAAAACTCATATTACTATTTTCCCATCGACCAATTTATAATGTGTTTTACATCGCTCTGCCAAACTATCATCGTGCGTCACCATCACCAGCGTTGTGTTGTTTTGCTTTTTCATTTCAAACAAAAGCGAGATGATGTCCTCACCTGTATTTCTGTCTAAATTCCCCGTAGGTTCATCCGCAAATAAGATTTGAGGTTTACTCACAAAGGCACGCGCCAAGGCAACACGTTGCTGTTCACCACCTGATAATTGCGTGGGGAGGTGCGTACTTCTCTCTTCTAACCCGACTTGCTTTAAGGCATCCAATGCGCGTTGGCGGATGTTTTTACTATCACTATCCAGCTCTAGCGGTAGCATCACATTTTCGAGCGCACTCAGATTATCCATCAAATGAAATGATTGAAATACAAAGCCCACCTTACCCAAACGCAATGCCGCGCGCTCGTCTTCATCAAGCGGTGAAAGTGCTTTGCCTAATAGGCTAGCCTCGCCATCGCTGGGTATATCCAGCCCTGCCAGCAAACCCAACAGCGTAGTTTTACCCGAGCCTGATGCACCCGTGATTGCCACTGATTCGCCTTGGCTTATACTTAGATTTATCTTATCTAAAATCTGTAATTCTTCATTCGACGAAGTAGAAAGCCTTTTGCTGAGGTTTTTTGTTTCAATGACATTCATTTATTATTAGCCTTCTTCTTTATTATCCAAGTACTACTTACAACAGGAGTCCTCGCTTAGGCGAGGAATATTCTTTTATACTGGATTTCTAAGGAGAAAACTTCCTCGCCTAAGCGAGGACTCCTGACCAATATTGATCTTTTTTGCTTTTTTAATGTCATACTAAAATAACATTAACGAGCACATAAACTATGGGTTTTAAATCCACTCTTTTCAAGCCAGCAATAATGATAATATTTCTATCATTATTTACCAGCACCGCAAGCGCAAATCAAAAAATCCTAGTCTGGGGTGATAGCCTAAGCGCCGCTTACGGCATCCCTAAAGAAAAAGGCTGGGTAAACCTAATGCGCCAAGAGCTAGGCGACGAAGTTGAAATCACCAACGGCAGTATCAGTGGTGAAACTACACAAGGCGGATTGACGCGCCTACCTAGCGCCCTAAAGAAAACCTCACCCGACTTCCTAATTTTAGAATTGGGCGCAAACGATGGTTTGCGTGGCTTACCGCCCAGCGTTACCAAAAGAAATTTAACCAAAATGATAGAAAAGGCTATAAAAGCAGACACCAAAGTGATTTTACTCGGAATGAAAATCCCCCCAAATTATGGCATCGCTTATTCAAATAAGTTTGAAGCCGTTTTTAAGGATCTTGCCGATAAATATGAGCTTCCCTTCATCCCTTTCTTCTTAGAAAACGTCATCGTAGACCTAGGATTATTACAAGAAGATGAATTACACCCAACAGCAGAGGCACAACCGTTGATTTTAGAGAAAATACTGCCCGTGGTGAGTACAGAATTGAGAAAATAGCTGTTTTTATAGTCCACCCCCCTTCTTTTATGCCGATTTGTACGCAAAATAAACTACAAATCGGCATAAAAGAAGGGGGGTGGCAAAGTAAAAAGGGTATTTTGGGGTTTTTTACAGCTCAAAAACCCTACCTTCTCCCGAAACAGGGCAAACAAAACGCAAAAGTACCGCCTTTAATTTCAAATCTGTTTTATTGTCACCAGAACCGTATAAACGATCACCCACCACAGGAAAATTTAGACCAGCCAGATGCTTTCTTATCTGATGTTTACGCCCTGTTTCGATTTCTACGTCTAAGGTGGATTCATTATTGGTTTTATCATAAGAGATAAGCTGTACATGACTTACTGCAGACTTATTATCAATATCATCTTTTATTGATTTGCCTGTTTCGTCGTTTGTTAAGGCACTTGAAAAGTCACCTTCAACGCTCACGCGGTAATGCTTTTCAATTTCATGCGCCTGAAACATTTTTGCGAACGATGCTGCGACTTGTTTTTTATGCGCGAGAATGATCAAACCGCTGGCAGCACGGTCAAGCCGATGCACGATAAAAGCGGGACGTTCTGGCTGTAGATGTTTTTCTGCCCAACGGTTGATGGTGCTGTGGTCGCCCCATTTAGAGCCTTGGCATAGCATTCCGCTGGGTTTATTCCAAATACTGTAATCACCCTTATCGCTGATTAAAATTGCTTCTCTCGGCTCGGTATTTAAAATATTTTCATCATAATAAAAATGTAAAACCTCACCGACTGATAAAATTTTGCTAGCACGGCGAAGGCGTTGTATATATTGCTTTTGGACCTCGTCACCACTCGACTTTTCAAGCCAAACACAGCCTTTTTGCATCGCTTGTTTAATTTTTTGTTTTGATAATTTTGAGGCTTCAGATAAAAGCTCTACCGCTGTCTTATCGGGTGAATCAACAGTAATGTGATATTCGTCTTTGTTGGGGTTAAGCATGATAAAACATAGACTCAAAAAGCTTTTATCGACTGACAATTCCAACAATCTTTAAACTGTGCTCCGTGTTCTTCACCACAGTTTTCACAAATCCAATTTTCACCTTCTACCGCTAATTTTTCAAATTCTGTAATTATTTCTTTCGCCCACTTTTCTTTCATCGCATCTTTTACCCATAGTTCAGGCCAAACATTGGCCATCGGGATTTCACCAGCAATAGATGACAAGCGTTCATTTTTAATGATGCATTGAATATCTTGGGCTTCAAGAATATTTTTTAGGTGATGAAGATAAATACGGTCTTCTGTCGTATGGACAAGCTTCACTTGCTTTTATCAGGTTGGTGATAGTAATCGTATCTCTTTTGCAGGTTACTGGTGAACTTCCAAGCTTCGCTATACGACAATCCACTCGTTTCAGGGATAATAACTTTCATGTACAAGTCTGCTTTGTGCTTTTTTCTAAGTTTAGCTAAAGTTTCATGAAGCTCTTTTTTTGTGACCGTTTTGTAGTTTCCTGTTGGGCTAGGCTTTAAACGTATGATTTTTTCTCCACCTCTTTTTTTATAAGTTACAGAAACAATAAACTTGCCTTTTGACGAGCGTGCTGGACGAAGTAGCTTTTGATATTTAGCATCTAAGGTATCGAATTTACCCTGCAAACTGCGTAATTGAGAGTTTCCTTTTAGCGCCAGAAGCTCAGTGTCTTTTACTTTTACCTCTTCGCTAACCTCATCTATTGAAGCTTCTAAGGTCGTTACTTTTTTCTCACTTTCAACAAGCCTCTCACTCATTGTTGCAATAATGCGTTGCTTCTCTTCTTCTAAATCTTTTAGAGCCACTTGAGCTTCATTCAACGCATCTTCGGTCATCTTGCCCGAATCTGTTGCTATCTGTAATGAGTCTTTTTGCTGTTGCTGTGCTTGCTCTAATGCTTCAAGTTTTGATTTGATTTCTTTCGATGATGCAATCTCATTTTGAGTCGCTTCTTGTGATTTTACATAGTTAGATTTAAGCAGACTCACTGCTTCTTCTAATTTACTACGATCTGTTTGCAAGCTGGCTAATACTTGTGCCTTGATTTCATCAGACTGTTTTAATGCCTGTATTTCTTTATCTGTAGTCGTTTGCTGTTTTTCTAAAGACGCTATGGTTGATTTACTGGCATTCAACTCTTCTCTTAGTGTTTGTTGTACTTTTTCGTTTTCGGCAATGGTATTGTTGTGTGATTTATTGAGCCCTGCGAGTTCACCCTTTTGCTTAATCACGCCTGTGAGATCAGTTTTTAATTTAGCTAGAGCTGTCTCTTTTTCTGTTAGTTGCTGCTGGCTTTTTGTTAACTGTTGTTGCGC
>CAZSXI010000015.1:9207-14997 GCA_964611045.1 uncultured Cocleimonas sp.
TTGTTGCGCGTCACTTAGGCTCGACTTCTCTGCCACTAAATTGTCGTTTAGCGTCTTTAACTGAGTTTGTAATGTGGCTAGTGCGGTATCCTTTTCGGTCACTTGCTGCTGCGTTTGAGAGAGTTTTGTTTGGTTATCTGTCAACGCTTGCTGGCTTTCACTTAGCGCTTGTTGATTCTCTGCTAGTGATTTTTGTGAGGTGACTAAGTTGGTTTTCTCTTGTTCATATTTTTCATTCAGTAGTACAACTTGGCTTTCTAACTGTGATAGTTTTGAGCCAAGACTATCATTTTCAACTTGTGTGTTTTCTGCCAAGCTAGAAGCTACCTGCTGTGCTTGAATGCTATTTTTAAGTTCGCCAATGAGTGACCAGTTATTTAAGATAACCGCAACAGTGACCATTAGAAAAACCATCACAATCACCATCATAATATCGGTAAAAGAAGGCCAAAAGCTTTCTTCACTGACACCGTGATTTTCTAAGTGTGTATTCGCACCTGGGTAGCCGAATTCCATAATTCTATCCTATTTCATCACTGTGCGAGTGATCATAGGCGCATCAGCTACTTCACCAATACTTTCATTATTTGAAGCACTATTTTTCGCCTCTTCAATAACATCATACTCAGGCTCTGATAGATGAAAACCTTTGCGAATGAGATCTTTGATTTCTTCTAGGCTACTATTGCTAACCTGACCTTGTAGATCATTAACCGCATGCTGCAATTTCTCACCTGCGATGATGAAGGTTTGTTCAACTACCAATAACTTATCTGCTGCAATATTTAAGGCTTTGGTTAGCTCGGTTACTTGCCCAATCATTGCATCTTCGGTATGTGTGATTTTAGGCAGTAAATACAAGCTGGTTACATCTTCAAGACTTGATAAAAGCTGAATACGTGCATCGTTTAAACGTAAATAGAAATAAGCAAATATAAAGAAACAAACAATTGCCGTAACGGTAGAGCTTAATGCTGATGACATACTGCTGATAATCATGCCCATTTCTTTCACGCCTTCTGGCGAATTGAGCAAACCTGCCGCTCCGATGAGTGCCATTGAAAGTGAAACAACCGTGCCGAATACACCCGCCAATATCAAGGTGCTATGCACAAAGCGAATCACTGTGAGGCGCGAGTTCTCAGTGGCATTGGTACTTGCAGCCATCGCAGCCTGGTTAACAGGAGCACCTTGTTTAGCGACCCAACGGACGGCTTTATAACGTTGTGCTGCTAACGAATCTTCAGGTAAACGTGATGCTGGGTTGGATGCATTTTCTTTTAAATATTCAACCAGCTTTAAAAGCGTTTGGTGTTCACTAATGTAGCGGAATAAAACCGTAACAATGCGCAACATACCCAATAAGAATAAACCAATGATGACCCCGTTGATAATCATCCCTATTTTGCTAATTTCGCCCGATGTATAAAGGTTTGCAATTGCATCTTTATTGATAAGAATTAACACGGCAATCGTGATAAGGAATCCTACAATTTGAATTAATGTGTTCTTAGCGCTGTTCTTTTTGATATTCACGTCTTACCCCTGCCCGAAGACTATATAAATTCATAGCCTTATCTCTTCCCTTTGAAGTTAGCTATAATGCCATGAACGCTGGGATTGCTCAATTATTATACGATTGCTTTTTTAGGCTCACCAAGAGCCAAAAAAGTACACAGGGTATCGCGCAGCGAGACACAGTGGGGGTTGAAGAGAAGTTTGAATTGTTTATTACACACACAAAATAAATAAATAATCATGTGTAACTTAAGGATGGGGCATCTTAAACTACTAATTAACTACTAAAATTCAACCAGTCTAGAATTTCCGTTGGACTTTCCACAACCCCATTAGCACCCCATTCAATCGGTGTCTGAGTATCATCAATATAGCCATAACTCGCTAACAAGGTTTTCATATTAGCGCGATTACCTGCTTCAATATCACGTTCGGCATCACCCACGTAAATACATTCTGTCACCAAACACCCGCATTGATTAGCCGCAAGGTATAATGGCTCTGGATCAGGTTTGCGTTGTGGAATAGTATCGCCTGATACAATACTGCAAGCACGGTTATGAAGTTGCATTTGTTCTAGTAGCGGTAGGGTTAAAAACTCAGGTTTATTAGTGACGATACCCCAATGGATTTGCTGTTCCTCCAGAAATAACAACGTTTCATCCATACCATCAAATAATTTTGTATCCACGCAGAGGTTTTGCTCGTATAAATCCAAGAAACGCAGACGTCTACTTTCAAATTCGTCGGTATTTTGCTTATTCCCAAAACCTAGCGTGACCATGGCAATTGAACCATGTGAGACATAATCTCGACAATACTTATAAGATAAGGGCTCTTTTCCCTCTTCTGCGAGTAACATATTCAATGCATTGGTCATATCAGGAGCAGTATCAAGTAAAGTGCCATCGAGATCGAAGAATACCGCTGATATATTTGAACTATCGTGTATTGTAGCCATCAGATTAATTAAATCACTAAATAAAAAATTGAGGAATTGTCCGTGAAACCAAATTTTATAGCAAATTTTATAATGCAAAGAGCAACAAACAGATTTTTGCTTCTTACCTTTTTACTCGTTAGCATGCTCGCAAGTCAGAGCGCTTCCGCATTTACAGATATGGATGGCAAGAAAGATTCGATAATGAATTATATTGGTAAAGACAAATGGACTATTGTCGAAGTATGGGAATCAAACTGCCCAGCTTGTCGTATGCATATGCCTGACATGGTTAAGTTTGATGGGAAACTAAAAAATGCACGTATTCTTGGGATTTCTCTTGATGGTCAAAAAGGTGCTGATGCAGCTGAAGATTTCATTATGGAATACGGTGTTAAATTTCCAACACTTCTTACAAACTATGTTGAAATGAATATTTGGATGCAACAGAATATTGGTGAGTCATTGGTTGGTACACCTACTTTTATCTTATTTGACCCTGAAGGAAAGCTAGTTGCAGCACAGCCTGGCATTGTTTCTACCGCATCGTTGGAAACATTTATCACTGAAAATTCTAAACCTGATACGGCTGCTATTAAGTAAACTAATAAAATTCCCTCTTCTAAATAAGGGGAGAGGGAGTATTTTTCATTTCAGCTGCTTCAAGTAATTCAAACCACCCAACTGTTTCATCTGTTTTAATATCCATTGCTGGCGCTTTCGTAACGACGGTCGTGGATCATTAACATTTGAGATTGCAGGTTTAGGTAAAACAGCCGCCATCATTGCAGCTTGCGCCCTTGTTAAATTTTTTGCCTTCACATCAAATAATTGTTCGCTGGCTTCTTTTGCGCCAAATATTGCATCACCAAATTGAGCAATATTTAAGTACACTTCTAATATGCGTTTTTTAGGCCAAACCATTTCTATTGATACACTCATTCCTGCTTCAAGCACTTTACGTGTATAGCTTCGCCCTCCCCATAAAAATAAATTTTTTGCTACTTGTTGGGTAATGGTACTTGCGCCACGAGGTCCTTTTTTTCTTGTACTACTTAGCGCCTTCCTCAATTCAATCGTATCGACTCCCCAATGTGTAGGAAAGCGCTGATCCTCTGAAGCGATGACCGCAATAGCGAGTTGTGGAGAAATATCATCCCAGTCTACCCACTCGTAAGATGCCTTTTCATAAGTTTCTGGTGAATTCTTGGCTAAAGCATTTTGCTGATAGATAAAAGCAGATGTAGGAATAGGTGCCCACCGAAAGATAAACAATACGGCAAAGAACAAAATAATTAAAACCAACGAAACCTGTACTAACAGCCTAAAGATTGTTGTATAAAATCCTCTACGCTTCTTTTCAAGTCCCGCATCGTATGTTTGATATTCTTTCATTAAATATTAATAATCCTTCTAAATAATACAAAATAGCGAAAAACAGGGGTGCAGTGGTCAATTTTTCCGCACCATTTTATAAGTGCATTTGCAACTTTGCTTTCAGCCATAAGCGTTATAACTATGAACTCGGTAGTCGTCGTAGTATTTCAGGCAGCGCATAATACCAATTCACCCACCTAAAAAATACTCATCGTTCGCAGTGAGAAAAAATTTTCTGTTACCTGTGGTTTGAGTGATTTTATCACTTATAATTTGGTACAGTTTTATTAGACCACTTCAGGTGTGGGCTTTATAATAGCGATATGCAGATAAATATTCACTCCAAAATCACTCAAATACCCGCAGAAGCATGGAATTCTTTGATAAATGATAATAATCCATTCCTGAGTCATGAGTTTTTATCCGCGTTGGAAAATAATGGCTGTGTCAGTGATAATTTTGGTTGGCACCCTTGCCATATCGCACTTTATGAAGATGATGAGTTAATCGCAGGCATTCCGTTATACTCCAAAATGAATTCTTACGGTGAGTTTGTATTTGACCATGCATGGGCAGATGCGTATCACCGCAATAATCTTACTTATTACCCTAAACTGGTGTCATCGATCCCTTACACGCCAGCGAGTGGTCAGCGTTTATTATGCGTGCCAGAGCGAGAAAATGAACTATTCCCCTTGTTAATCCAAACCATTCAACAATTTGCAAAACAGCAAAACTACAGTAGTTTTCATTGTCTTTTTTCGCAAAGCAATGAACAAGACTGGATGGAACAGCATGGATTATTAACGCGACACGATTGTCAGTTTCATTGGCATAATCAAAACTACAAAAGTTTTGATGAATTTCTCGCCAAGCTAGATAAACGAAAACGTAAAAATATTCGCCAAGAGCGTCGTCGTGTTGAGCAACAGGGCATAACCTTACGTGTTCTCGATGGAAACACTGCAAGCGATAATGACTGGAAAGATTTTTCTAATTTCTACCAACAGACTTTTGCAGAGAAACACGGAACAGCTACATTAAATGAAGGTTTCTTTAAAGAGGTAGCTGAAAAGCTCCCCAAACAAACAATTTTAGTTCTTGCTGATACTCATGATGGTGTCTGCGTAGCTGGTTCGCTAATGTATGCCAGTGATACTACGCTTTATGGACGACATTGGGGTTGTAGTGAGCAAGTCGATAAATTGCATTTTGAAGCTTGTTATTATCAAGGCATTGAATATTGCATCAAACATGAGCTACAAACCTTTGAGCCTGGTGCACAAGGCGAACATAAAATAGCCCGTGGATTTGTACCAACGCTAACACGCTCTAGTCATTGGTTAAATAATTCACCTTTTGAAGAATCTATTAAAAACTTCACCAAACACGAACAAGATGGTGTGGCTCATTATATGAAATCGTTGAAATCACCGTACAAGGATTGCTAATGCAAGCTCATAAACCTTATTCAGAATCATGCGATCAAAACCGCGAGCCAATCCTTGAGGTAATTCAACCTTTATTAAAAGATATAAAAAGTGTTTTAGAAGTGGGTAGTGGCACAGGACAACATGCCATTTATTTTGCAGAAAAGATGCCTCATTTGATTTGGCAAAGCAGTGATCAACAGCCTTATCATGATGGTATAAAACGCTGGCTAGATGATGCTAAATTAGATAATACTCCTGTGCCTATCGCATTAAATGTAAGTACTGATACTTGGCCTAGCCAAAACTTTGACGCTGTATTTTCAGCAAATGCCGTGCATATTATGGCTTGGGATAATGTTATCGATTTATTTGCTAATGCACCCAAGTTACTCAATACTGGTGGATTATTTATTCTTTACGGTCCATTCAATTATAATCGACAATACACCAGCAAGAGTAATGCTCGTTTTGATATTTGGCTGAAGCAACGCGACCCACAAAGCGCTATTCGTGATTTTGAAG
>CAZSXI010000016.1:0-7703 GCA_964611045.1 uncultured Cocleimonas sp.
AGAATTACCGATATTGATCCACTAAAATATGATTTGTTGTTTGAGCGATTTCTTAATCCCGAACGTGTTTCCATGCCCGATTTCGATATTGATTTCTGCATGGATAAACGTGATTTGGTGATCGACTATGTTGCGCGCACTTACGGGCGTGACAAGGTTTCGCAAATTATCACCTATGGTTCGATGGCGGCAAAAGCGGTGGTGCGTGATGTTGGGCGAATCTTAAATCATCCCTATGGTTTTGTAGACCGTATCGCAAAATTGATTCCGTTTGAAATGAAGATGACGCTCACTAAAGCGATGGATCAAGAGCCAGACCTTAAACTGCTTTATGATGAAGATGAAGACGTAAAAGGGTTGATGGATTTGGCGCTAGAGCTGGAAGGCTTAACTCGAAATGTGGGTAAGCACGCAGGTGGTGTATTAATTTCGCCCAGTACCTTGGTGGATTTTACTCCGCTGTATTGTGAAGAAGGCGGTGGCAGTGTCGTCTCGCAATTTGATAAAGATGATGTAGAAGCGGTCGGTTTGGTAAAGTTCGATTTCTTGGGCTTGCGTAATCTCACCATTATTGATTGGGCGGTTAAGAGCATCAACGTCCAGCGAGAGAAAAAGGGCGAAGAGCCGATACGCATTGAAGATATTCCGCTGGATGATGAAAAGTCATTTGAGCTACTGCAAGCAGCAAAAACCACGGCCGTTTTCCAGCTAGAATCACACGGAATGAAGGAGCTAATAAAACGCCTTCACCCCGATATATTTGAAGATATTATCGCCTTAGTGGCGTTGTATCGTCCTGGTCCATTGCAGTCGGGCATGGTTGATGATTTTGTTGCGCGTAAAAAAGGTGATCAAAAAGTTACCTATCAACACCCTGATCTTGAGCCGATTCTAAATTCCACTTACGGCGTAATTGTTTACCAAGAGCAGGTAATGCAAATCGCACAGGTGTTGGCAGGTTACTCACTCGGTGGGGCGGATATGTTGCGTCGTGCTATGGGTAAAAAGAAGCCTGAAGAAATGGCAAAACAGCGCTCCATTTTTATGGATGGCTCGGCAAAAAATAATGTTGAACCTAACAATGCGACTGAGATTTTCGATCTCATGGAATTGTTTGCCGAATACGGGTTTAACAAATCTCACTCTGCTGCCTACGCTCTGGTTTCATACCAAACTATCTGGCTAAAAGCGCATTACCCTGCGGCATTTATGGCGGCGGTATTATCGGCAGATATGGATAACACCGATAAAGTTGTGATCTTCGTGGATGATTGTCAGCAACTGGGTTTAGAGGTTGTGCCACCCGATATTAATCGCTCGGATTATAAATTCATTAGTGAAAATGAAGACAATGTGATCTTTGGTTTAGGAGCAATTAAAGGCGCGGGGGAGAGCGCAATTGCTGAAATTATTGATGAGCGCACGGCAAACGGACCTTTCTCATCCATGGC
The DNA here is from genome assembly GCA_964611045.1 of uncultured Cocleimonas sp. Taxonomy (GTDB): domain Bacteria; phylum Pseudomonadota; class Gammaproteobacteria; order Thiotrichales; family Thiotrichaceae; genus Cocleimonas. The sequence continues at coordinate 1,452 of CAZSXI010000016.1, forward strand.
AGAAATGTGCCAGCGTGTTAAGTCACGCAAAATATCAAAACGTATTTTAGAAACGCTGATTAAAGCTGGTGCATTTGATACCTTGGGGATAAATCGCCACAGTTTATTTGAAGGCTTACCAGAAATTGTCCGTATTGCTAACCAGCAACACCGAGATGAAGAGGTTGGGCAAAATGATTTGTTTGGTGGCTCGATTGCTGTCACACAAGATGAAAAAGTCACCCCAAAGCTAGAAGAATGGGATGATAAAACACGCTTCAGAATTGAAAAATTAGCCATTGGTTTATATCTAACAGGTCATCCTATTGATGCCTATGAAGCAGAAGTTAAACAGCTAAGGTCACGTTCATTAAAGCAAATGAACGAGGATGATGGGCAGACTAAATACCAAAAAAAGCCCATCACCTTGGTTGGGCTAATCTCTGCCGCGAGTATCAGAACGACGGATCGTGGCAGAATGGCAATGATCACATTGGATGATAAAACAGGCTATTACGAATTTAGAATCTACGATAAAAATATAGAGCTGTTTGAGCATCTGTTAGTTAAAGAAGAATTATTGGTGGTTGAAGGCACGCTAAATACACTTTACGGAACCAATGACCTGCGTTTTTATGCCAATATTCTGCACAATATGGAAGGCGCGCGTAATCAGTTTTTACGCCGCTTGCAGTTGAATATTGATAAAAGCCAAACAGCAAATGGTTTGTTGGATAGGCTGGATGAATTGTTGCCAACAAAAAGTCATAACCTCGATAACCAAATTCCTGATTATCAAGACCAAATGCAAGCAGGTAATTGCCCCGTGTTTGTGACTTATGAAACAGAAAATGAAAAAGCAGAATTGCGTTTAGGCACAGATGTAAGTGCGCCTTTGGGTGATGATGATATAAAGCTACTGAAGAAAGAGTTGGGCGAAGATAAAGTAAATTTGATTTACTGATTAAAAAATTGAAGGATTATGCTGAATTTCAGGATGATCTTTAAAATGTGCAATAGCATCATTAATCTCTTCAAGCATTGCTTGTTTATCTTTGCCAAGCACGCCTTTTAGAACCAAATGATTAGAAACATGATCGCTTCTAAAAATGGATTTATCTAAATGCGTATGTTCGATAAAAGTGCGTATCTCTTCGCACAATTCCGCGGTATTTAATGGTGTGAATTGTCCACCAAAACCTGCTTCAACTTTATCTTTTTCACCGCTAAAAAATAGCACAAGCGTTGCTAAATAGTCTGGTTGAGTTTCATTGACTAACTTTGCAGAATTTATAGCGTGTTGTTTTGAAAATTCTTTGCCGCCCATACCATTGATAATCATTACCGATGATTTTATGCCTGCTTGTTTGGCTTTGAGAATGGCATCTTTGGTGGATTCAAATGTTTCACCTTTATTGATTTTTTCTAACACCGTATCATCGCCGGATTCTGCGCCGATGTAGATTAATGATAAGCCAAGCTCTTGTAGTATTTTAAGCTCTTCAACGGTTTTATTTTTTAAATTTCTTGGAAGGCAATATGTAGAAACACGCGTAACAGAGGGTAAATATTGCTTAATTGTTTCTAAAATCGTTTTAAGGCGTCGGAATGATAGTGCCATTGCGTCGCCATCACCGAGAAAAACGCGCCTAGTTTTTACGAGTTGATCGCCACAGCGTTTGATCTCTTCAATCACTTTATCTTCAGCTTTGGGTGTAAACTTCTTTTGCGGTGCAGTGTACATTTCACAAAATGTACAGTTATTCCAACTACAGCCATTAGTGACTTGTAAAATCAGCGAGCGTCCTTCGCTTGGCGGGCGAAATACGGGTTGGATATATTCTACGGGTGGTTCTGAAAACATAGATTCTTAGTCGTCCTATGGGTTTTTATAACCGCGTAAATACCACCACTCAAAAATCTTTTTGGTGTGATGTAAGATGCGACAGGGCGGTACAACCAAGGTGCGTTTTTCCGTGCGATAAGCTAATGTGCCTTTGTCGTTTGAATCAATGATACAAGCAAGCTCATATTTAAAAGTATGTGTTGCTGGCTTTCCTTCAAGTCCATCCAGCATATTGTTGATAGCCGCTACTGCTTGTAAATCAGCCATATGTGCTTGCTTAGGTTTCCAATCAGGGCCGGGGAAACTGCCTGCATCTCCAGCCACAAAAACATGTTCAAAACCTTCAACGCTACAATTCATGTCTGATTGGATTAATCCACCGGGACTAAGTGGCATTTCGGTATTAGCGGCAAAACTAGGGCCTGTCATTCCGGGCATAAAGATGATGAGATTCGTATCGATTTCTCCACCTTCAGTGGTCACTTTATTTGCCGTGAAGCTTTTCATTTTGTGACCAAGGTGTGTTTCGATGCCACGTTTTTTCATTTGACCAAGAATACCTTTTACCGCGCTTTCGCCTAAACGTGCGCCAGGTTTTTTGGCAGGGCTGAAGAAGACTATTTTAAATTTATCACGACGACCTTCTTGGCGAAGTTGTGTATCTAGTCCAAACAGTAATTCAAACATCGGCCCACCACGCATGGCAGATGGTTCTTTTGGGTTTCCGCCAAAACCTAATGTAATCGTTCCGCCGTCCATGCTTTTGATTTTATCTCGCATGTTTTCGGCGGCTTCGATGCCTTCACAAATGGTGATGGCATTTTCGATGCCCGGTAATTTTTTGATAAAACGTCCGCCGCTGGCAATCAGCAAAGCATCATTTTTTACATCGCCGTTATCAGTAACAACGGTACGACCCGTGTCTTTAATCGCGGTTACCATACCCGCGTGAAAGTTTACGTTATTCTTCTTGAAGAACGCCACAAGATCAATGCGTAAATCATCACCATTTCGTTGACCTGATGGAATCCAAATCAAGCTTGGCAGGTAGATAAATTCGGCCTTAGGTGCAATCAGCGTGATGGAGATGCTTTTATTGTGTTTGCGAATTTCTTTTATGGCAGTAAGTGCAGCAAAACCTGCGCCAATAATGGTGATTTCTTTAGTCATAACGGTGTATCATTTTGGTATTAAGAAAGGCTAATTATATATTAGCAAACACTAATATACAAACAGATTTTTATTTAAAAGGATAAGTATGGCACAAACAATTAAAGTTTCAGGGTTAACGATTTATCCCGTTAAATCATTGGCAGGCATCGAGCTGCAATCATCTGGTTTGGATGGCATGGGATTAAAATATGACCGCAGATGGATGCTGGTTGCGCCTGATGGACTATTTCTTACGCAACGTAGATTTCCACAAATGGCGTTGATATCTACATCGTTGAATAAGGGTCAAGTCACGCTGAGCATGAAAGATAGAGAAGATCATGTGGTGCCAGAAATTAGTGCCAATGCAAAAACAATGGAGGTGAAAATTTGGAGGGATACCGTTACCGCACAAAGGGTTGGAGATGAGAGTGACGCGTGGTTGAGTGCGGCACTCGATTTTGAATGTCATTTGGTGCATATAGCTGAAAATGAAGTGCGCCAATGCTCGTTAGATTATGCAGATGAAGGAGACCGTACGGGTTTTGCCGATGCGTTTCCTATATTGATGATTTCAGAAGAGTCGCTAAGTGACTTAAATAATAAGCTTGAAACTAAAGGGAAAAGCTCTGTTCCGATGAAGCGTTTTCGCCCCAATATTGTTGTTTCTGGTTGTGACGCTTTTGCAGAAGATACTTGGAAGACATTAACCATTGGTAAAATATCCATGCGGGGTATTAAGTTATGCGATCGCTGTATTTTGACTACCGTAGATCCTGCAACAGGGGAGAGAACTGGCAAAGAACCTTTAGAAACACTCGGCGAATATCGAAAATGGGATAATAATGTTTATTTTGGGATGAATATCATTCACGAACAGCAGGGAGTTTTGAATGTTGGCGATGAAGTTGTAGTTTTATCGTCTTGATTTCATCCTAGTGTTATTTTTTGAGATAAAACAGGTCTAAAAAGACTAAATAATGAGTCCATCTCCCCCTTTTTTTGACGTTTTGTACATTATTTAGGATACAAAACGTCAAAAAAAGGGGGGGGTGGACAGGGCAAACGCATTAAAACAATGTCATTCAGACTCTTTTTATCTGGAATATCGATAATATTCTCAAAAACCCACAGATATTCCGATAAAAAGCACTCGGAGAATGACTCTGTTGTTAAAAGTCCCCTCTCCCTAGCAGGGGGAGGGCTAGGGAGGGGGTAGAAAGCTCGAAGAAAAACCCATTCTGTGAGTTTCACCCCTCACCCCAACCCTCTCCCCTTCGGCAGGCTCAGGACACCGCCTGCTAGGGAGAGGGGGCTTAACCGCATGACGAAATTTTAATGCGTTTGCCCTGGGGGAGGTGGACTACTAAAAGGTCTCGTTATAGATCATAACCACGCTCTTCATGGTCAATAATATCAAGCCTTGCGTTTCTTCATCAGAACTAACACGTAAACCTGTAATCATTTTCATGCATCTCTCCTGATTTTCGCACCATTAAAGGGCGAAAGAATACATGAAAAGCACAAAAAATGGGAGGCTTAGATTAGCTTGAAATACAATAACCTTTTCTTAAATCTCAGGATTCGTAGAATAGTATCCAAGAGTATTATTTAACCATGCAAGGTGTGAACTTCTGCATAGGTCTCAGAACTCATGCAAGGAATATCAATATGCGGACTAATGAAATCTCGTGGAATAAGCTCCGAGGTTAGAAATAGAGTGAGTTCTTTTTTTGCGCATGTCATCGCTACGGCGAGTTTTTTTGTGTTGTCTTTATGAAGAGCTATGTATTCATCGGTTCCAAAGCCATGTCGTTTCTCTTCTTCATAGATATGATGAAGACCAAGAATAAACACATAAGAGATTTTTTGTCCGTGAGCATGTAAAAGGCTACAGAGTCCAATCTCATCTTTCTGTTGATTATTACCTTTTAAAAGACTCGTAGGAATGTTTAAGGTTTGTTTGAATATATTTTCATAATGTGGAATCAAATCATTACGAACCGAAATCAATAGTATATCTTCTGGTGTGACACCATCGTTAACCAGTGTTCTTACTTTGTTGAGCAAACGATTATCTTCATCATTACGTGAATGAAAATGCAGCAATGTAGGCATAGGATTCTCAGAAACATCGGGTAAGTTTCGATGAATTTTTTTGTCTACATCATTAGGTAATCTGTGTAGATAAAATGAGCTCGCTGCATTTAAAATATAAGGGTTTATTTCATAGTTATTTAATAAACGAACACTATGACCGCGCAGCTCTAGACCTGTTTCCTGCCACAGACGACAAGAGTTAAGAAGTAGCTGATTTGGATTTTGGGTAATAAAAAGCTGACCTGTTTTGGGCTTGATAAGCTTTTTAATAAGTTCAAATGCAATGGGTGGAAATAGATGTGCATCATCAAGCAGGATATGATCGTAATACTCATAAGTATCTTTGTTTTGAAGAGAAGCCCAGAGTAATTGTGGTAGCTCAATATTAAGCAGACTGTTGTTGAGTGCTAATTCATTTTTGATTATCAGTAAGGACTCCCAAATTATCTTATGCTGATTATCATCTAAATTAGATATTTGGAATTCGCGTGTCGCTTTCAGATAATCCTTTTTGTTGGAAAGAGTCCGACCTAAAATAAAACCTACTTCTTGAAAGAAAAGAGTAAGGTTTATGTTATTTTCATAGAGTTCTTTACTAATTAATCGATCAACAAGCCCTAATATTTGCTCTTCATCAACGAGTTCTTTAGTTGAGTTGAGTAGCTGACTACACCATTGATTTAAGGAAAATATTTCCGTTTGTTTGTCGGAAGGGTGTAGTGAGTAATAGCGTTTATTCAATGATAATTGTGACGCATTATTAGGTGTAAGAATTAATACTCTCTTGTTATCTTTGGTTCTGGGTGTTGATTGATTAAATAGCTTTGCTCGCTGAAGAATAACTTCACTCTTACCACTATTAACAGAGCCATTTACGCCACGGAGGTTCAAATGTTCATCACGATTTTTGTTATCAATTAATATAATGTCATTTTTAATTGCTATTTCCTGTTCATTATCAAGCAGACGGTTATCCACTTGGTGAGAGTAGACGGCAAGCTCAGGATTGAATACACAACGCAGGTGGTGGCGAGAAGAATTTGATAGTTCTTCCCCCATAAACTTGTCAATGAGTTTGTGTAATTTGCCACTGGCAAGTTTGTTCTTGCCAAGTAAATATAAGCCCAGTGATTTGATGCCAATATTGAGTTGTTTCTCATCAATATTTGAGAAAA
>CAZSXI010000016.1:7803-14791 GCA_964611045.1 uncultured Cocleimonas sp.
AATGCTTCTTTGAAAAAACTACTTAAAGCTAAAGATTGTGATGAGCTAATGGAATGGTTACGGTCGCGCTCAGTGTTGCACGTTGATGAATCATTAGGCTTTTGCATGGTGCATGCTGGTATTTCACCGATGTGGACATTAAAGCAAGCACAAAAATATGCTAAAGAAATGGAAGTTTCTCTAAGGGGAGATAACATAAAAACATGGCTTGGAAATGTTTATGGTAATAAACCAAGACGTTGGTCGAATGATTTAGAATCCTATGCTCGTCATCGTTATATATTGAATGCTTTCACACGAATGCGTTATTGCGATAAAAAAGATGGCGCATTAAATTTCTCTCTAAATAGTGCTCCTGTTTATCAATCAAAAATGCGTAAACGAAATAAAAAAACCCCGTGGTTTCTTTGGGGCAAGCGTAAGCAACTTCCATTACGAGTAATATTTGGTCACTGGTCAAGCTTGGGTTATTATCAAGATGAAAATGTGATTGCTCTTGATACAGGTTGTGTTTGGGGCGGGCAATTAACCGCAGTAAGGTTGGATAGCGACGTCATCACTGCCGTCAGCCAACCTTGTAGAAACAAAGTGTAGAGAAGAGTGTGATTTAACGATATGCCAGACGAAATGGAATTAGACTCGCTATCTGCACCAGCAGGGAGCGTAAAGATAATCATTCATGGTGATGACTATTTGGTAAGAGTCATGAAGCCATCTTCAAGCGCATCTTTACATGAGCTACAGATTTCACTAAATAGAAACCGTGATATGCTAAAAGAAAGTTTTGAGGCTATGCATGAAACTTGTCGCGATGATTTTTTTAAACGGGTAGAAAAAAAGTACGTGGACTACTTTTCTCCGACACAAAATGCGCTAGTAGCCAGAGCCAATATGGATTTACTCATACCGTTGATTAATGTAAAAGGCGGAGTGGCGGCTTATGCAAATAAACTAGAAGGCATGCCGATAGAAAAACATATCGAAAAACTACGTAATAAAGCAGCGAAGAATGTGAGAGAAGAAGGTACTAAAAGTAGAATAGGTGGCTTTATTTTAATGCTGTTGGTTTTGGTGTTGGCTACGGGTATTTTGATGGTGTTTTTCTAATGATTTTAGTCGTTCTTATAAATACAAAAGTGGCAACCGAGCGGAGCGAGATAATGTTGGAGCGCAGCGACGACTACCCGAAGGGCGAGATTACAAATCGAGTAAAAACAGGGGGGGTGGGCTTTAATAGTCCACACTATAAACCATTTATTGGAAAGCATTGCTGGGAGAGTATCAAATGATCCCCAAAGACCCAATAAATATCATCTGTATGAAGTGGGGTGATAAATATGGCGCTGACTATGTTAATCGTCTCTATGGAATGGTGAGCAGGAATCTAACCATTCCCTTTCAATTTGTTTGTTTTACAGAAAATAAAAAAGATATTCATCCTAGTGTAAAGATATGTCCATTACCTAGTTTGGATTTACCAGAGAATATTCCAGAACGCGGTTGGTTAAAATTAGCCACCTTTCAAACTCCGCTAGCTGATCTAAAAGGCACTGCATTATTTTTAGATTTGGATGTGGTGATTGTTGATAATATTGACTGCTTTTTTGAGTTTGATGGCGAGTTTGCTGTTTGTTTCGATGAGAAAAAGAAAGCGCAAAAAATTGGTAATACATCTGTTTACCGTTTTGAAATTGGAAAACATGAAGATGTTCTAGACTATTTCTTAAAGAACTTTGATGCGATTAAATCCAAGTATCGAAATGAGCAAGCTTACCTTTCTGATCAAATGAATAAAAAACAGGCATTAAAGTTTTGGCCAAAAGATTGGACACCAAGTTTTAAATACCACTGCATACCCAAATTTCCTTTTAATTTTTGGCAAGCGCCTTTTATACCAGAAGGAGCAAAAGTAATTCTCTTTCATGGAAAGCCAGAACCTTATGAGGCTGAGAAGGGTGTGAGTGGTAAGTGGTATAGGCACTTTCGCCCTGTGGCATGGGTAACAGAATATTGGAAAGCATGATGGAGAATATATATTTATCGGTGGTTATTGTAAATTACAAAAGCTGGAAGTTATTACAAAATTGTTTGGACTCTTTTAAGCAATTTTCACCGAGGCTGAGTTATGAAATAGTGGTGGTAGACAATGACTCACAAGATGGTGAGTTTGAGGGTTTTTCAAAGCTTCACCCTAGCGTTAAATTTATTAAAAATAAGGGTAACTATGGTTTTTCAAATGGCTGTAATTTAGGTGCCGAAAATGCTAATGGTGATTTTTTACTATTCTTAAATCCAGATACTGAATTGACGAAAGATCATGCTATCGATGCAATGGTTAGTTTTTTGAAGGGAAACTCAGGTGTGGGAATAGCATCTTGCAGAACTGTAACAGCGAAAAAAATAGAAAGAGAACTATTGTTTAGTAATCCATGGTTGCTCATTGCTTTTGTTAGACAGCTATATAAACTATTCAATAGAAAAAGAATAAAAAAACAGTTTCCTGATGATGCTGATGTTTGGTATCCAGATTGGGTTAGTGGTGCTGTGGTTCTTATTAAAAGTGATTTATTTGAACAGGTAGGTCGTTGGAGACAAGAGCGTTATTGGATGTATCATGAAGATCCTGATCTATGTAATAAAGTGAAAAAAGCAGGGAAGAAAACAGCGCTGTTGAGAAACGTTACTATAAAACATGTAGGGGGAGGAACTTCTAGGAAAAACAGTAAAACAACGATAATGGCTAAAACGGAAGTGATTATCTCTTCACACAATTATATAGAGGTAAATACGGAGACCCTAACCCCGATACTACACTTTTTATTTGCCGTTACTTCTATATTATCATTGCTTATTAAAGCAATATTATCATTAGTGTTTTTACAGTTTTTTAAAGTTAAAGTGTACGTGTTAACAACTCTTTCTGTTATCAAATATTATTTTTCTGCTAGCTTGCGAAGAACATGGAGGAGTAAGAAGTTAGATTGGTTATATGACTAACTCTAATGGTATTACAAAAATATAATGATAAATTTTTCTGATTGGTATGCCGAACATGCAAGTGGTTTACCTTGGTTGGTGATAGGCAAAGGGCCATCATTCGAAAAGTTGAAATCTATTAATTTAAATGATTATCAAACTATTGTTTTAAATCATGCCGTCCAAAAAGTTCAGTGTGATATTCTTCATTTAATTGATTTGGATGTGCTTGACGGTATCGAAATTGACGTAAATAAAAATGCAAAATTTGTTCTTATGCCATATTACCCGCATGTAGAGAATAAATCAGGAACCTCTTCCTTAGATGATTTACTTAATGAAAATAGTTTTCTAAGAAAACTTGATGCCGAAGATCGATTACTTTGGTATAACTCCTCAACATCGCGGGTTCATAAATCAGGTTACCCTATAATCACTGTACGTTATTTTAGTGCGGATGCAGTAGTTTCTTTATTAGCAAATACTGGAGTTAAAAAGATCAGGTCAGCTGGTATTGATGGTGGGATTTCATACAATAAAAAGTTTAACCACCTTAATGATAAAACGCTTTTAAGTAATAAAAGAACTTCCTTTAATGCACAGTTTGTTGCTATAGCTAAAACACTTGAAAACCATGGTGCTACATTTACTCCCTTGGGTGAAGAAACAATACGTATTTATGTTGGTGCTCAAACTGAACAGTGGCTCGCTACTAAGGTTTTAGAATATAGTATTTTATCTAGAACAAGTGCGAGTATTAAAGTTATCTCGTTACATGAGAATAAAATTGATATCCCTCAGCCTAAAGATAAGAAGAATGCACCTAGAACCCCATTTTCATTCCAACGGTTTTTGATACCTGAATTAGCCGATTATGAAAAAAAAGCTATTTATTTAGATTCGGATATGCAAGTTTTTACAGATATTAGAGGCTTGTATGATAGAGGATTTCAAGAAAATCAAAATCTACTCAATGTATGGGAAGTTTCTGATAATAACCGGAAACCTCAATTTAGTGTGATGTTATTGGATTGTGAAAAGCTCCGTTGGGATATAAAAGATATAGTAAAAAAGTTAGATGATGGGAAATTAACCTATGAAAGGCTTATGTTCGATATGGAAATAGGGCAAAACGAGGGAAATAATTTAGAGAAAGAATGGAACTCACTCGAATTTTACGATGAAAATAAAACAAACCTTCTTCACTATACTGATATGAGTTTACAACCATGGCTATCGAAGAAAAATAAAAACTCTGCCGTTTGGCTAAAGGATTTAACTTCTGCAATAGAATTTAAGCATATTTTGAAAAAAGAGATTAGAAAGGATGTATTATTAGGAAATATCAGACCGTCACTGATATATCAAATTAATACAGGGGTATTAGACTCAAGAAAAATTCCATTTCTGGTTGGAATGATTGATTTTTTGTTTAACCCACCTCATCGTCAGAAATATTTTTTTCGAAGGTGGCAGGTTATTAAATATATAAAAGGAATTGTAGCTCTGTCATATGTGATGATAGCAAGCCTTCTGAGTAATATTGCGAGGAAAGAATAGAAAATATCTGAAGAAAATACCCTTATTAAGTGCACTTCATGATGAAGTGGATAGAGCTTCTTACTCATCTAAACCGCGAGAGGCGCATTGCGATACAGCTAAAAATTGGAGCTAGGTTATTCTATGAAGGAAAAAATAGACTTAAAGTGGGATGCATATTCCGACCAGCCAGCAGTCATAAAAAATAAAGCACTCAAAAAGAGTATATACAAAAAAGGCTCTCTGGGATAAGACAGGTTTATAAGTTCGTAAATAAAGCTAGAATAAAAAAAGAATTTCCTATGGATGCTGATATTAGGTATTCCGAATGGGTTAGTGGATCTGTGGTATTAATAGAAAACAGATTTTTTAATAAAATCGGTAGATGGAATGAAAAGAGGTACTGGATGTACCACGAAGATCCTGACTTATGTCTTAGGGTCAGAAAACAAGGAAAGGAAGTAGCTTTACTAAGAAATGTATCTATTAAACATATAGAAGGAGGGGTTTCTAGAAAGTCGATAGAAACTACGATTCGATCTAAAACAGAAGTTATTATTTCAGCACATAACTATATTCAAGAGAATACTAAAGGTATTGTTAGAATACCTCTTCATTTTCTTTATCTACTTAAGACGCTATCACCCATTCTAATATTAGTGATAGCACTGCCCTTTTTCTGGACGAAAAAGTTTAAAGCTAAGATGTTTGTTCTTATTGAGTCAGTCAAGTACTACAAAAACGCAGTTTTACGTAGAACATGGAAAAGCGCTAAACTAGATATGATTAATAATTTAACTTGAAAAGTCTTCGCTTAGCCGTGGACATATCGTTAGTATGCACACACTTGCAATTGATGGGTTATGAGAAGTAGAGAATTCATGATTAATAAAAAACATTTAGATATTGGCTGTGGTTCAAACCCAAGAAATCCCTATCACTGCGAAGAACTTTATGGTGTTGATATTTTAGATCAAGAAATGAGTGATTTTAATTACCAGCAGTGCAATGTTGTTTTAGAAAAGTTGCCCTTTGATGATTCAACCTTCGATTCTGTCTCTGCGTATGATTTTTTGGAGCATATACCGCGTTTTGCAATTATTGACAATAGCTCCCAGTTTCCATTTGTTAACTTCATGAATGAAGCTCATCGGGTGTTAAAACCAGGAGGTATTTTCTATGCAATTACGCCTTGCTATCCTAGAGAAGAAGCTTTTGTAGACCCAACACATACCATTATTTTACTGCTCCACGTCACTACGCAAGTGATGTATGGATTTACAGGAAGCTTTGAAGTGATCAGGGTGCAAATGGCTAAAGTGAGTCAAGAAACCAAAGATGACTCTAAACGTGCCAAGTTCTTCAAAAAATCTTGTATACCATTTTATACAAACAGAAATCCCATATTGTATGGGAGTTTAAAGCCATCAAAGATTCTAGTGCAAGTTCGTAGTCATAACGAATGAAGGCAATCGTCATTAACCTTGATTCAGAGACGGAGCGAATGACGTTTCAAAAGAATCAGCTCGATAGTTTTGGCATTGAATACCAGCGCTTACCCGCTGTGTCATTAAATGGTCACGACGACCCAATATACAAACAATATGCGATGAAATGGGAGCGGATGTTAATGCCTGCCGAAGTCGCCTGTTTCCTCAGTCACAAAAGTGCATGGGGAATTGCTTTGAATAGTAGCGAGCCTTTGTTGATACTAGAAGATGATGCGTGTTTTGCTGAAAATATGCGTTGTGTATTAAAAGAGTTAGAAGTTTTAAAAGACGTTGATTATGTCAATATTGAAGTGACAGGGACAAATAAGAAGAAGTTGTTAGCAAAAAAATCAGTGAGTGAATTATGTGAAAGTAAACTGTTTCGCATGTATCAAGGACGTTCTGGCGCAGGGGGCTACATACTTTGGCCGACTGGAGCTAAAAAATTATTGGATCAAGTTAAAAAGGGAAAAGTAGGTCTTGCAGATAAATTTATCAATGCGAACTACGCTCTATTATCGTATCAACTTGATCCTGCTGTTCTGATTCAACTAGACCAATGTGTTTATCACGGTATCGAAGCGCCTTTAAAGGTGGAATCAACCATTACTCCACAATCAGATGCGCATTTGAAACGAGATAAATGCACAGTCTGTAAACTTAAACGCCTTATCTCACAGTTAAAGGTTGGCATTAATCATCTTTTGCATTTGCATCATGCGAATAAACGAAAAGTAATCCTATCAAAATATTTGTTTAACTTATCGAGTAAAAAATGACTCGCTAGTCAGGCACTTTATATGAAAGAAAAAATAGACTTAAAGTGGGATTCATATTCCGACCAGCCAGCCGTCATAAAAGATAGAGCACTCAAAAAGAGCATCTATAAAAAAATCCGTTGGGACTCTTTTAAAATGTTGATAACAAATGTACTGGTTTATCCTGTCGCCACTATTTTCTACCTACTTTCCCCTGCTAAAAGG
>CAZSXI010000017.1:0-12721 GCA_964611045.1 uncultured Cocleimonas sp.
AAAGCTTAGAAACACTCGACCCTAAAAAGCAATTTGCTTATTTCTTTGTTTACGACAATACCGAAGATGGCAGCAGTTCTGGCAGTGGTTTCGAGGCATTTAGAAAAACACGTGAATACCTAAAAACACGGTTTATAAAGTCAGGTTGGCAACCCGTTAATAGCGAATCACCCCCTAATATTTGTAACAGGAGTTTTAGTCGGCGCTGTGTTTATCGCCCTTCTTATTTAGGTGGTGGTGCTCAACAATGAGAACACCTTTTTCACAACTTAAAAAACAATGGAACTTGTCTGAAGATTTATCAGTAGATGAGTTACTTGCTCATGCAAAAAACAAACTAAAATCTGACCCTAACAACCCAGAACTCAACTATGCCATCGCAGAAGTAGTTCGCCACACGGGAGATAATAGCGCCGCAGATTCGTACTACAAACAAGCCATTAAGCTCACAGATAGTCGAACCCATCAACGTGCCGAAGCACTTGAACAACGCATAGAAAAAAAACGTGATAATACTCGCGCCAAATTATTGCTATTCACTTTTTTGCCTATCATTGCAGTCCTGTTAACAGCCGCTATCGTGTGGGCATTTTTAAGCAAACCAGAACCCCTTCCTAAAGGAAGCAACCCTGAAAAATTCGCCTTTACACAATGGCTAGCCAAACAACAAATGGTTGAGGTGATGACTACGTTGCAAGCCCAAAACCCTGAATTAACGTTTGATTTTAGTCAATCTGTCACCGCGCAATCTCCGATGGAATTTATGCAATCCATGATGCAACCTGACGCGCTGGATAAATTACGACGCGAGCAAGAAGCAGCAAAGAATAGCAAAGACGATAATGGCGAAGGAAAACCCGCATTCCAATGTAGCCGTGAACCTACAGTTCATTGTGCTGCACGTGACATTCCTAGTGCTGCAGGAGAAGAGCGCAAAGAAGTGACCTTATTAATGAATGCCTACCGTTCTGTTCTCAATACAGAAAAGGATTGTGAAAAGCTGGAAAAATCCATTGAAAGCATCGGACAAAAATTACAGTGGCGAAAATCTGAAAGAAGTATTAAAGCTGACTTAGAAGATTTAGCCACCGAGTGTTTCTACAAACAAAAGAATGTCGAAAAAACGCTCGAACACGCACGTAAACTGCAATGTGCAGGTGATGATGCTTATATCAATAGTGTCTACTGGTATACAACAGCCATCAACCACTACGCTGGTGATGAAGCCAAAGCACTCACATCGTATCAATGCTTTAGAGAGGCTACTAACCATATTGAAAAAAATAACCTTTTTGGCCCAGCCTATGTCGCGTCTCGACATCGAGAATCTGGCGCACTCGCTTGGTTATATTTTGATGACCTCACCACGGCAACTGAAGAGCTGAAAAAAGGCAGAGCAATCCTAAAAAATGTAGCCAAAAAATCACGCATTATGCTGGATGTCATTGGTGAGATAAATCTCGACTTGATGGAAACTTATGTCACCGCAAATGTCGATAGCGATGAGTTTCAAGCATTGCTCGAAGAAATCAATTCAAGCGGCAGACTCACCGATGGTTATAAACAAATTAAAGATACACTAGCCAGCATTTATTTTATGCAGAACAATGATAATGATACTGCTCAAGTTCATCTAAACAACCTTTCAAAGCGTTTTAAATTGATACCAGAGTATGTCTGTGGCTGGGATTGGAGTGGATTTAGACGTGGTTTAAAAGATTCAATTTTAGACGACAAAATACGAGAGCATGCCACTGTACTCGTTGATGCCACTAACTGCTACATACCGCAAGCAACATCACAACGAATCAAAAGTGTCGATGATGTATCTAAAAGCTTGAGGGGGAAATGACCATGCTGAATAAAATCATACTCACCCAAATAAAACAGCAAACCCAAAGCCACGTTAGTGCCATGCTACATGACGCGTTTGAAGAACCTACTACCTACAGGGGCTGGGTTTATCCATTGCGTTATTTACTGGCTTTGCGCTATTTAAAACAGAAGCAAAAAGTATTGGCTTGGTTTCGTAATCAAAAAAGATACCCCATTTTAGATGATGATTTTCAGTCCGCATTGATGGAACAGCTTTCAGGTAAAAAAGAGTTTACGCTCCAATCAGCAAGCAAGAAATCCCCTTTATTTTCTTTAGGCTTTAAAGCCATATTAGTTTATCCCGCATTATTGACTGCATTAATTTTTAGTCTATACAGCCTCAATGACTGGTATCAGCAACGCCGCATAGAAAATGTACTCGCAAATCACCTGCCCTATTACACTGATTTACTGCATCGAAAACTATTGCTATCACATAACAATGGAAGTTCTTCAATACTCGAAAAAGTAGAAGCTAGTATTATCAAAGAACAGAAAAAAATACTGAGTGATTTACCAGAAAAAAATGGTATCCGCGAGTTAATGAATCAACAATTAGAGAAACTCAAAGACCCCGCTACAGACAGCGAAGATATTATGCTCGGCTTCAAAGCAGTCAACACACTCTTTGATAAGAAAGGCTTATCGTATTATCTCTCACCAAAATCATTCTCAATGCCGTGTTCATCACTGATTGATGCGCCTGTAGAAGAAATGATGATGCTAAAGCAGCTTGAAGCATTAATGAGTAATAATAATCCTGAACGTTGCCGCACAACGATGATGACAACCTATAAAGTCAGCAAGCGCAATCAGCTTTTTTATGAAGATGCTGATAATAAACAAACAACAGAGCTCCCCCTTTTTCATGTTAAACGTATTGATAAAGTCCCTGCGGTTGATAGTGCACTTGGGCTAACCTTTAAGGAGCGCGGTATAGGCTCGATAATATTGACAAAACGTATACAAAATTTTGGCAGAGAATCAATTCTGCCGGCATTAACCTTTCAAGGTAGGAGCTATGTCATCCCTTATTGGATGCAAGGCTACTACGAAATTGAAGAGTCGGTGACCAAGGGCTATAAAAAAGACCTTAATAAAATATATCCTAAAAAGTCAGACCGACTAAAAGTAAAAAGCGCGATAAAAAAGCTTATAAAAGATAAAGCCCGCCTGCAAAATGCAAAGTTACAACAAACTTTAGGGCGCACAAACACCAATGACAATACATCGCTTTTTGGTAACGGCTTCGATGCGATTAGTGTACTGCTTGGCAAACAAGAAAAGGATGGGGAAAAGAAGCCCCCTCAAAAACTTGAATTAAGCCAAGACGATATGGACTTGTTAGATAGGCTAGACACCATACTAGTACCTAGCATCGAATATCACGAAGCCTACCATCAGATTGATAAAAAAAACTGGGCAGTACCCGCGTGGACTAAAACCACATTTAAAGATGAAAATCTCACAGAGAATGGGCTAGACCACACAATGGAGGAACTCGGTGCTTATCTAGCACAAATTGCCAGCACCGATGAAGGACACAATATTTGGCTAAGCAAATTACTCATATTTTCATTAAGTCCCTTCACCAAAGGACAGGCAGAGTATTATGCCTCCAGCATAATTTTAACGACATTAAATTCAATCTACCTTGAAAAAGAAGTCGTACCCTACTTTAAAACCAGTGTTGATAATAAAAATAGAATTTACAGACAGTTAATCGGAATGAGTAATAGTCAAAAACGCTCACTCGCAAAAAAAGCCTATGAAATTTTATTTGAACGTGAAGTACCTCAGTTACATCGATAAAAATAAGCTAAAATATAAGCAATATGCTTATTAAAAACTACACAAGAAGATGATTGAAAGCCGATACAGTATTGAATATATAGACCCAAGCTCTGACAATTCGTCATCAATGCTAGGGAAGTTCTTTGTCTATAGTACGCTCACTATCAGTATTCTTGCTGCTATTATCGCGTTAATTTACAGTAATTTGCCCAACAGTACTTCTCAAGTAGTTACTGATAAGGTTCAACAATTTATCAGCTCTTTTAATGAGCCTTCAACAAATACCTTTGTAGAAGAAGAAATCATCGTATCTGAACCTGAAACACCCATAAAAACTATCGAAGCAAAAAGCACACAAGTCAATAACAACAAAGAAGAACTTGCACAACAAAAGTTGATTGCTATACAGCTTGAAGATGAATATAAGAAAGAAATCGAACGCTTAAGTCAGGAAAATACCACTCAACACAATGAAACCGTCAAACAATTGACAGAAAATCAAACACTCACAAAAAAATTAGATGTACTTTCAAAGGAGCTTAAAAATGAAATACAAAAGAGCGCCCTGCTAAAAAAAGAAGTTACCTCTCTACAGACTGAGAATAAAACTGTTTCTGCTCTACTCATAAAGACTGAAGTAACCGCTAAAAATTATGCTAATGAGATAAAAAAACTAGAGCAAAAAGAAATAAAAGTAGTTGCGCCGCCTGTCATCTTCAAATCAGTTACTCCAGAACCAATTGAGATAAAAAAGGTAAAAGCTGAAGTGGTGTCAATAAATGAAACAAGCAAGCCAACAGAAGATCCTTCTACAAGCAATAAAAATGAAGCCCCTGTATCACAAATGGATGCAATAGTCGCGGCAATGGAAGATGCAAATAGCACATCAAATAATCAAAACGCCGAAGCGAGCAGTTCCACGAAAAAATAACTTAAGCATCATCCTGCTAATCCATATAATTATTACAAATCGATTAAAAACAAGGCGGTGAACTTATTTATATGCCAAACCAATGAGTGCTATTACTAACTGCTCTAGGGGTTTGACCCCACTACCGCTCATACAATTATTTTTATTATCATTGCTTTTTTAGGCTATAGTTAACTATCTATAGCTTAAAAATAGCCCCTATCACAAATACTTTATGCATCTAGAAGAAACTCCTACACTATTCAATCTTATTAAAACAAGTTTTATCTCATTTTTGATTCTAACTTTTTCAGCGTGCTTTGCGATCGATAATGATTACGCTGTAAAAATAGCACCTGACAAGCCCTCTGTAGAGGTAACTCATCAAGGTATAAATATCGAAGTAAAACGTATTCAAAATACTAACCATAAACTCATTGATGACTTTGCTAAGACTTCTCGTCCTTGCCCTCCATTTTGCATACACCCAATGTTGGCAGCACCTGGCGTTGAAACATTTGGAGAAATTGAGCTGTTAGATTTTTTGACCACGAAAGTAAAAAAGGGGGAAGGGCTACTCATTGATGCCCGAATGCCTAAGTTTTTTTACAGTGAAACCATTCCCGGCTCAATAAACATCCCGTTCATCCTGTTTACTGGTGATGATTCGCAGAAAATCATTAGTCTACTTGGAGTAAGGAAGACTGGCAGTAATTTTGATTTTTCAAACGCAAAAGAATTAGCCCTATTTTGTAATGGCCCTTGGTGTGACCAATCTCCAAGGGCAATAAAGGCCTTAATTAAAGCAGGCTATCCAGCTTCTAAATTAAAATATTACCGTGGTGGTATGCAATTATGGAAGATTTTTAGCTTAACCACCGTACTACCTCGTTCTAATACTGTAGAAAAATAGAGATAAAAGAATGATCGAAAGTCGTTACACCATTGAATACATAAAACCCGAACCCATAGAAGAAACGGGGAAGAAGAAGTCTATTCTTCTCTTTATTTTTATTGGGCTTGTTATTATCACAGCACTAGCCTATAGCTTTCTCTCTATTAATAAGTCAAATCAGCTTGTTAGCGTCGAAAAGAGTGTTCAGGAACAAGTAATTGATACAGCAGCAGATGATGACGAGAATAAAAAACCTGTACAAATAGCAACGACCGATGTAAAAATTGCCCCTCAAAAGTCAAAAAATACTATTCAACAAGAAATTGAAAAACTACTTTTAGAAAACAAAAAACAAGACTCTAAATCAAACGCCCAACTTACAAACAATAAAAGATTGAACGATAGTATTAATGATCTAACAAAACAACTGATGGCAGAGAAAGAAAAGTACAAAGCCTTAGGTAAACGATTAAACTCGCAAAAGAATGAAAATAGTCAGCTTTCTGAATTATTAGAAACAGCACTTTCTAAAGTAAACAAAACTGACAAGAGTTACCTTATTGCATTAAATAAGCTAGAGGAAAAAGCAGAGAAAAATAATATTGTCATAACATCAAGAAACATCAGTAGTAACAACAACAACAACAAAAAGCAAATTGATTCAAATATTAAAGTGGTCGTAGCTAAAGAACTACGTCCAAAAAAAGGTGGTAACTACAACAGTATAAGCCTATCAACTAACTCTCAGATCGACGCGATTATTGCCGCAATGCAAGCGGGGTCTGCACCGGCAAAAACAAACGTTAACGTCATCAAAACAAGCGTTGATAAAACAAAAGAAATTCGGCTCGCTTCGGTTAGCCAAGCTAGCCCAACTGAGTTATTACATATCCAATTACAACGACAAATAGACCAAATTATTAACAAAGGTAGTACTAACACTAAAACTAATAATACCTACAACAAAGCATTAGAAAAAGAATCAAAGGTCCGTAACAATGCAGTACGTTCTCTTACAATCAAAAAGGGTGATACATTATGGTCGATTGCCCAAAGAGCCTATGGAAATGGAGGTCTTTACAATAAAATTATTGATGCTAACCCTCAAATAAACATTGATACTTTATATGTGGGACAAGTCATTCGCGTACCTAAATAAGACTCACTAAACAATAAATTGTCATACTGGCGAATGCCAGTATCATCCATCCCAACCAAAAACCCATTGTCTAAAATAGATTGTGGTATTCATCAGAATGATAGTGTAATTTTTAGATTATTTAGTAACCACCGTATCAATCTCTAAACTAATTGTATCACCTGCTTTCACCGAAGATTTCTCCGAGAACAAATCTCCATTCTGTGCGATAGGTTGTCCTGATTTTGAGATTCTTGCACCTACAATAACCTCTGAGAATGCAGAAAGTTTCAAACCCGGCATCATCGCCATTTCATCATTTAGCTCCACTTCAATGGGAAAATCTTTTACTTGCTTACGTATTGCCGCCAATGGCATCGGAGGGCCGTTCATTGCTTTAGCATAGATAAAGACTAAATCGGTAGGATTTACTTGCGCCTTAAACTTTTCAGATAAATTGATACTTACTGTAATGCCTGAAGTAGTTGCAGCTTCTTTTGCTGCTTCAATTATCCCTAACTGGCTTTTTTGCTCTGGCGTGAGTCCTGACATTGCCTCAGCAATTAAAGAGTTTACTTCTTGGCGTTCACTCGCATTGTTTACAAGCGTTAACACCTTCTTCCAACGTTTTATGGCAAGTACGTGTTCTCCTTGTTGCCTAGCTGCCATACCACCTAGCCACAATGCCGTTAAGTTGTTAGGCTCTAACTCTAAAGCTTTGCTAACTAATTGAATGGGACGACCTGTAATTTCACCATTATTTGTCATTGCTAATGAATCAGCCACGGCCAACATAACATTGACAGAATCTGGCTTTAGTTTTAACGCGCGCTCATAGGCTTTCGCCGCCTCTGGGTACTGCTTTAGCACCATGTATGAACGGCCGAGCATTGCCCAACCCTTAAAGTTATCAGGATTTTCTTCCATCTTCTTTTGCAAGCCTGTGATTATTTTCCCTATATCTGGTGTGCCGTCTGCGTTTTTAGGGACTAATTTGTCCGTTGCTTGTTTAGCGGCTGCTTTTGAATCAAGCATTGTTGTAAACGACAAATCACCGACTTTTAGATACACCGGAATTGCTATTGCCGGTATCAATAATGTAATAAAAACTGCACTCAATAATGATGGCTTTGAGTCATTTTCACTCGCTACTTTATCGCTGTCATCAATATCAAAGAATAGTGACTGCTCTAACTCGTCACGTGTTGATTGATAATCTTCACTTTCAATCTCACCTTTCTCAAAACGTTCTTCCAGTTCTCTTAACTGCTCATTGGCAATAAAAATATTTTGCTCACGCTGACCTCCCTGAAAATTATTACGTTTACGTAGTAGGGTAGGCAGAACAAAGGCTAGTGCGATTAGCAAAAGAATCGTTGAAATAATCCAAAACATATTTTATTTTTCTTTATCGTTAATAGAAGCGTTAGAGGTCGAATTAGAGTTCAGCAATTCACGAACAGCGTCGCGGTCTGCATTATTGAGTGCTTCAGCAGGCTGGTTTTTCTGGTTTCGAATAAGTTTAAATAACATAAACAAACTTAAAAACAAGAATATAGGGGGACCAATCCAAAGCAATAATGTATTCGCTTTAAAGGGGGGGTTATATAATACAAAATCACCATAACGATCTGTCATATATTTCAAAACATCGTCTCGGCTTGCTCCCTTAATGAGCATCTGGTACGTTTTTTCACGCATATCCACTGCAAGTTCTGCATTAGATTCTGCTAGGTTTTGATTCTGACATTTTACACAGCGCAACTCGGCAACAAGTTGTAAATACAACCGCTCTTGTTGCCTATCTTTAAATTGATGAAATTCGATTTTTATAGCAAAAGCGGTGCTACTAAACGTCAATAATAGAAATGCTATAAAAAATATTCTGGATAAATGTTTCATCGTTTTAATTGCCTTCATCCTTCTTCCATACGTAACTTATCAATCAAAGGAATCAATATGTCATCAACCGCTTGTTGATGCACAGGCCCTGTAAATTTATAACGTACTATGCCTTTTTTATCCATTACAAAGGTTTCTGGAACACCCACAACCCCCCAGTCTATGCCTGCCATACCCTCGGTATCAACCGCTACAGCGTAGTAAGGGTTACCCAGCGTGGCAAGCCATTGCAAAGCATCATCGCCATAATCCTCTGTACCATAGTCTTTATAGTTTAAACCAATCGTAGGGACTTTCTTTTGAGTGATTAAGCGGGTCAATACTTTATGTTCTGCGCGACAAGCTACACACCAAGATGCCCAAAGATTTAACACCCATACTTTACCCTTCATGTCATCAACCGAGATCGTTTGATCTGGTTTATAAAGGCGTGGCAACGTAAAAGCAGGAGCAGGCTGACCAATAAAAGGGGAAGGAATGATTTTTGGATCATTACTTAACCCAAACAGCAACAACCCAATCAAAATACCAAACGCGGCTAATGGAATAAAGAACTTCATGTAGTGATACCTGTCGTTTCTTTTTGTGATTTTATTGATTTATTTTCAACAGGCTCAACCGCTATTTTTCTCATTCGACGATAGCGTTTATCCAATGCGGCAAGAAAACCACCCAAGCCCATTAAAATAGCGCCCAACCAAATCCAGCGCACAAATGGCTTGTGATAAATACGGAAACTCCATGCGTTTTTACCTAATGGTTCGCCGAGCGCTACAAACAAATCACGGGTGAATCCTGCATCTATGCCGGCTTCTGTCATTGGCATCGCATCACGACCGTAATCACGTTTCTCTGGGTGTACGGTTGTAATAAACTTATCACCCTGTGTGATAGTCATGGTTGCGCGGTTAGCCGTGTAGTTTTCGCCTTGATGGAACTCCACACCATCGAAAGAAAATTTGTAACCTGCCATTTCGTAGCTTTGACCTTTCTCTAAACGTACATCTTTCTCCGTGTCATAAATTGAAACCAGTGTGATACCGATGACCGTCATCGCCATACCAATGTGTGCGATGACTGAACCCCAACTCGCCAATGGCAATTTGAAGGGTGAGCGACCGAGACTGACTACCCACATTAGTGCAGCAAGCGTTATCCAGCTACCTGCAAATAAACCAATCACTGTTTTAAAGTTAAACTCTGTAACAACGATAAGCGGTAAAATAAAAGCAATGACAAGGCTCGCAGCTAATGGTATCCACGTTTTTTTCAAAATTCTTGAAGGAGAGTCCTTCTTCCAACGCAAGAAAAAACCAAAACCCATCACCGTATATAGCAAAATACCCAAAGGTACCATCAGGTTATTAAAGTAGGGAGGTCCCACCGAAATCTTGCCAGAACCGAGCGCATCTATGATTAAGGGGTAGAGTGTTCCGAGTAAAACCGTAGCAGTCATCACCAATAAAATTACATTATTGACTAGAAGACCAGATTCACGCGACACCAATGAGAAAGAGCCAACTGAACGTATTTTATGCGCTCTAAAGGCAAATAATAATAATGATGAACCAATGACTACCAATAAGAAGATGAGGATAAATAAGCCACGACCAGGGTCAGCTGCAAAGGAATGAACAGATGTTAATATGCCTGAACGTACTAAGAAAGTACCTAGCAAACTTAATGAAAAAGCTAATATGGATAATAAAATTGTCCATGTTTTAAAGCTGGCACGTTTTTCCGTCACCGCTAATGAATGAATCAACGCAGTGGCCACAATCCACGGCATCAACGAAGCATTTTCAACAGGATCCCAGAACCACCAACCGCCCCAACCTAGCTCATAATATGCCCACCAGCTACCTAATGCGATACCCAGCGTTAGAAATACCCATGCGATATTCGTCCAAGGTCTTGCCCAACGCACCCAAGATGCATCAAGCTTTCCATCAATCATTGCCGCCATTGCAAATGAGAACGCAACCGACAAGCCGACATAACCCATGTACAACATAGGCGGATGAATAATTAAGCCAAAGTCTTGAAGTAACGGATTGAGCTGTCTTCCATCTAATGGAATTTGTAATAAACGCTCAAAAGGATTTGAGGTAATGATGATGAAAAGCATAAACCCAACAGCAATAAAAGCCATAATACTGAGTACACGTGCCAGCATGATAGGTGGAATACCCTTGCTAAAAAAAGCAACCATTGCGCCCCATGCCGATAAAATCATCGCCCAAAGCAATAATGACCCCTCATGCGCACCCCATGTTGCAGATACACGAAACATGGTAGGCATATTACTATTAGAATTATTAGCCACATATTTGACTGAGAAATCATTCACTACAAAGGCATAAACCAAGCAAGCAAAAGAAATCGCCATAAACAATATCTGCCCATAGGCGGCGGGTTTTGCCAGTGATACCCAGTGAGATTTACCCGTGAGAGAACCCCATAACGGGAAAATTGATTGAACGATAGCAACCGATAAAGCGAGAATTAAGGCAACGTGCCCTATTTCAGGAATCATAATTTTTGTCCTGTCATTGTCTTTATTTCTGACCCATCTACATTAGCTGGGGCTGCTAAATGCTCTTTATCTAAAATATCTTTTAGCTCGGCAGGCATATATTCTGCATCATGTTTTGCTAAAACTTCGTCTGCGTAGAACAAGCCATCATCACCCATTTTACCGCGTGACACTTGACTTTTACCTTCTTTAAATAAATCAGGCAGAATCTTATTGGTGACAACCGTAATTTCATTACCACGATTATCCCTCACGATAAAACGTGCTTCTAATTCGGTATCACTACGTTTTAAGCTGTCTTCTTTTACCAATCCACCCAAGCGAAAGGTTGAGCCTTTTGGCACTTTACCCATGAGAACTTCTTCTGGCGTATGCAAATAAGCCAAATTTCCTTTCATTGCTGTGCTAATTAAAGCGGATGCTGCTCCTACCATCACTAGCGCAAGTAGTACAAAGGTGATTCGTTTGTTTCTTGGTTTCATAGTTTGTTACTCTAATTCTTTAGCTATTTACGGTTCTTTCGCTCTTCAAGACGCTTAATACGTCTAATACCCGCTAATACAGAACGCCTTTTCATCATTAACATTACTGGTTCTAACAACATTAAAACCAATGCTATTGTCATAGCGCTCCAAATATAGGCACCGAAGCCACCCATATAGAAAAATTCACTCATCGGTTTACCTCGTCTAATTTAGACACCCATGTCGTATTTCGTTCACGTTCTAGAATAATATTTCTTGCACGCATCAATATCGTCGCAAAACTATACATCCAAAAACCCAATGTGGTCACTAACATTCCAATAAGAATATTCGACTCCACTCGTTTTAATGATGACTCTTGATGTAGCGAGGCACATTCATTCGGATCAGGACAGTTTACCGCAGAATAAATAACAGGCACGATCGCCAAACCAACTAAGGCTAACAACGCCGATGCTTTATCAGAGCGGCGGGTATCATCAATCGCCGATTGTAGCGCGATGTAACCGATATAGATAAATAGCAATATCAAAAAAGTGGTTAATTTTGGATCCCAATCCCACCATGTTCCCCAGCTTGTTTTACCCCAGATTGCACCGGTGACTAGCGCAATGACTGTCATTGTTGTACCTGTCACCGCGGTTGCTGATGCCATCATAAATGACAGACGCGTATTGAAAACTAAACCGATCAATGCCCATGCAACCATCACCGCGTAGAGCCACATTGCCATCCACGCGGATGAAACGTGCACATAAATGATGCGGTAGTATTGTTTTTGATCACTTAAGACGTCTGCCGTCTTAAAAAAACCCCAATACAAACCTGCGCCAATCAATGCGATAGCTAATAACCAAAAAATGGGGATTAATTTACCCGCGAGAGGGTAAAAATTCATGGGGGCAGAGTATTTGAACCAATTTATCTTCATATTTAGACAGTTTTTATATTTTCTCGGTGTTTTTTACTGTCCACCCCCCCTGTTTTTTGACGTTTTGTAGTTTCTAAATGCTTAAATAACGTACAAAACATCAAAAAACAGGGGGGGTGGCCTTATAAAATCTCAATTTTTGGCACATTTTAGTGTATTAAATGCCTGTGTCCTTAACATTTATCACTCTGGCGAGCTTTTTACATTTTATTCTAATGAAATTTTCAAAGCAGAGGCTGTCGCCCAAGGTGAAAA
>CAZSXI010000017.1:12821-14724 GCA_964611045.1 uncultured Cocleimonas sp.
AACATCATCACACCAATGGTATTTGTGGGCAGGTGATAAAACAAACCCACTAACGGCGCGATCAACACTAATGGCAAACCTGTTAACAACCAATGGGCAATCATTTTTGCAAAAACCATAATCGATAATGACTGTGGCGCGAGTGTTAACTGCTCTAGCGTGCCATCTAAATAATCATTTGAAAATAGACGATCTAACGCCAAGGTTGATGCCAGTAATGCCGCAATCCAAACGACTCCGGGGGCTATTTTTTTAAGTGTTGCATCGTCACTCCCCACGCCTAACGGGAATAAGCTAATAACAATAAGAAAGAAAAACAATACGGTGAAAATCTCGCTACGACGGCGTAATGCCAATAATAGATCGCGTTTTAGTAGAATCCAAAAAGCCTTAAACATAATTAACTGTCACCAAAATCATTAAGCGAAAGGCGCTTAATTTTTCCAGATGTTAAAGGCACTTCTTGATGGGTGGTTAAAATCACCATGCCACCGTTTTCGATATGTTTAGCAATAATGGATTGCAATAATTCCACGGCTGCAACATCAAGCGCAACAAAGGGCTCATCTAAAATCCAAAGTTTTGCCTTGCTGATTAACAAACGTGCTAATGCTACACGGCGTTTTTGCCCTTGAGATAATTGAGAAGCTGGGAAATCTTCAAAGGCGTACAAACCAATCGTATCCAGTGCATCCATCAACACCTCCGTTGATGGGGCGTCACCTGCTAATGCAGAATTTATACGCAAATTTTCAAGTACCGTTAAATCTGCTTTTATGCCATTGAGATGCCCAAGGTACAGTAGCTCGCGACGGTAGCTTTCATCTTGCTTTTTAATTGGGATACCATCCCAGAGTATCTCGCCTTCATCTTGCAAATACAAACCACAAAGCGCACGTAATAAAGTCGTTTTACCACTACCGTTATAACCTTCCAGCATCATAAGCTGATTCGCTTCTAGCTGAAACGACAGATCCGTGAATAGCTCACGATCTCCACGGATACATTGTAGGTTTTTAACTTCAAGGGTCATAGAAAGGTAGTGTAAAGAAAATCATCGATTGGGTCGAGTGGCAGGTTGTCATAAACAGCTAATTTTCTGTATGATATTCGCCAATCCTCAATAAAGGTTTGTTATATGAGCACCCACATTGATACCCATATGGAAGAGCCCAAAACAGGCGGATGCCTAAAAACACTCGGCATCATGCTAATTACTGTCATTATTTCGGTGATTGCGACTGTTTTTGTAATCAACTATTATCTATTCCCAAAGCAATTAGAGCCTGTTGAGTTAAGCCAGCGTGAAGAGTCACAATTAAACCAAAAACTAAAACACTTTGGCTTACCCGGGCTCTCCGTATCAAGCGACGAATCAAACTCCTTAGAGCCAGAACCTTATTCAGAGGTTGACGCTAAACGCGAAATTACCTTCAGCGAAAAAGAACTCAACGCAATGCTGGCAAAAAATACCGACCTCGCCGATAAAGCAGCGATTGATCTTGCAGACAACCTTGCTAGTGTAAAAATAATTATCCCGCTCGACCCTGACTTCCCTATTCTGGGTGGTAAAACACTCAAAGCAAATGCTGGTGCAGAGTTGGCTTACGCTAATGGTCGACCTATCGTCATATTAAAAGGCGTTAGCGTGTGGGGTGTACCTATCCCGAATGCATGGCTAGGCAATCTTAAAAATGTAGACCTCGTCAAAGAGTTTGGTGGTGACGAAGGTTTTTGGAAATCTTTTTCTGATGGTGTGGAAAATATACGCGTATCGGAAGGCAAATTAATCATTAAACTGAAAGAATAATTTAGCCATCCATATCACGTTTGAATAGCCCAAGTTTCAAAAATCTCTATTAACTTGGCTATTCAGAACCAAGCATTAGAAAAACCCAGAAAA
>CAZSXI010000018.1:0-14394 GCA_964611045.1 uncultured Cocleimonas sp.
TATTGCTATTAGTGGTACTATATCAGTAGTGATAGGGTTTTTCAGGGTTGACTAAGTACATTTAAAAATGATGACAGCTTAGTTATTGAAGGGCAGTTAGTTAAAAATAAGATAGTAGAACTTGCCCTTGCTATGGATGAAGGCTTACTGGCTTTATTGTTGGCTAATAACACAATCAAGAAGCAATTTTTCAAAGATATTCAAGGAGTTTTAGTTTTTGATAAAGTAGCCTTTCAAAGCTTTGTGAGTAATAAACAATTCCTACCTGATAGCTATACCGCATTTAAAAATAAAATTGGTCTCACGGCAAATAATGAATATCTAACAGAGAGTAAAGAAGTCGTTTTAGCGTGGCCTTATAAAGATTGTGTCTTAGAAGGCGGTCAAACAAAAGAAGATCAAAAACGCAAAGAAATATTCTGGAATGAAACCCTAGCCCCTGATGAAATAGATCGTCTACTTGCTCCAAAGGCATTAACTAATTTTAACAAATACGATAAAGAGGGTGAGCATAAAGTAGATAGTATTAGCACTGACGATAACTTAATTATTAAAGGGAATAATCTACTGGCTTTGCATTCTTTGAAAAAGCAATATGCGGGTAAGGTGAAGTTAATCTATATTGACCCACCTTATAATACGGGTAGTGATTCATTTAATTATAATGATTCATTTAATGAGTCAACATGGTTGACCTTTATGAGAAATAGACTTGAGGTTGCTCACAAATTATTACAAAAATCCGGATCAATATTTATTCAAATAGATCATCATCAATTAGGAAATATCAATATATTATTAAACGAGATTTTTGGGAAAGATAATAAAGTTCAAATTATATCTATAAAAACTGCTTCTCCCGCAGGTTTTAAAACTGTAAATCCTGGCCCAATAGATGTTACAGAGTACATTCTTTTTTATACAAAAAACAAGGCTGATTTCAAATTTAAAAAAGGGTATGTACCAGTTTCATATAATAAAAATTATAATTTGTTCTTAGAAAAAAATGAAAAACTTGCTAAATGGTCTTTTACTCCCATTAGGAAAAAAGTTCTTAAAGATGCTGGCTTTTCAACAGAGAAAGAAGCTAGAGAAAAATATGGATCATTGTGGACTGGTATTATAAAAGTATTGATAGAAGATTTTTCTTATAACAATGCTGAAAATGTGGTTAGTATTCGAGACCCGCATAAACCCACTAAAAAATTAAAAGAATTAATGGAAATATCGAAAGAGAAAGAACAAGTAATTGAATACAAGAGAGAAGACGATAGCATCATGTATTTATTTAAAGGAGGGGCGCTAGCATTTTATTCCAACAAGATGAGAGAGCTAGATGGAAAGAAAGAAGTAACGGAATTACTTACAGACTTTTGGAGTCATATATCATGGGCAGGAATTGCAAAGGAAGGGGGTGTGAGGCTAAAAAATGGCAAGAAACCTGAAAAGTTACTAAAACAAATATTGGAATTAGCAACGGAGGAAAACGATATTGTCTTAGATTATCATCTTGGTAGCGGAACAACTTGTGCAGTAGCTCAAAAAATGGGAAGGCAATTTATTGGGGTAGAACAACTTGATTATGGTAAAAATGATAGTGTAGTTCGAATGCAAAATGTTTTAAAAGGTGAACAGTCTGGTGTATCAAAATCAGTAAACTGGCAAGGTGGAGGCGCATTCGTTTACTGCGAACTCATTCAAAACAATGCCAATATCATTGATAAAATAGAACAAGCAAAAACAACAAAAAGTCTAATAGCTATCTGGCATGAGATAGAAAACAGTGACTTTATAAGCTACAAGATAAAACCAGAAAGTATTAATGAAAATATCAAAGACTTTGAAGCTTTATCCCTTGATGAACAAAAGCAGTTTTTAATTGAGGTGCTTGATAAAAACCAGCTCTATGTAAACTATTCTGAAATAGATGATGAAACGTATCAAGTATCAGAAAATGATAAAAAGCTGAATAAACAGTTTTATGGCGAGGCTTAATTGTGGCTAAGCAAATGCTACATGAAAAGCTAACAAACGGTGCAAGCTTTCTCGGTAGTAGTGATTATTACCAACAGAATATCCCTGATGGTATTACAAATAATTTAAATCCTGAATTTCAATTAAGACCTTATCAATTTGAAGCTTTTGGACGCTTTAAATACTTTATAGAAGGCTATGGGGAACGCCCCAAAGATAAGCCTACACAAGTTTTGTATCACATGGCTACGGGTAGTGGTAAAACCTTGATAATGTCGGGCTTAATGCTCTATCTTTATCAGCAGGGTTACAGAAACTTTTTGTTCTTTGTAAATAGTACCAATATTATAAATAAAACTCGTGATAATTTTTTAAACGCTACGGCTTCAAAATACCTTTTTAATCAAACGGTTCAAATCAATAATAAACAGGTTCACATTAAGGAGGTTGATAATTTTCAAGCGGCTAACCCTGATGATATTAATATTGTTTTTTCAACTATTCAGGGCTTGCATACACGCTTAAATATGCCCCGTGAAAATAGCCTAACTTATGATGACTTTGAAAGTGAAAAGATCGTTTTAATTTCAGATGAAGCACATCATATCAATGCGGAAACAAAAAAAGCTAAAGACTTAAATCAAACTGAAATGTTTGCGCTTAATAGTTGGGAATCAACGGTTAGTAAAATATTTAATGCACACAATGAAAATATATTACTGGAGTTTACAGCTACAGTTGATTTAACGAATGAGCAGATACTAGAAAAATATCGTGACAAGGTGATATTTGATTACCCTTTAAAAGAGTTCCGCCTTGATGGATATTCAAAAGAAGTAAAGGTTTTACAATCTGATATAAAACCTTTTGAGCGTGCGTTACAAGCGATTATTTTAAGCCAGTTTAGGCGCAAGGTATTTGAGAAACATAAATGGTTAATTAAGCCTGTTATCTTGTTTAAATCAAAAACGATTAAAGATTCAAACGCCTTTTATGAAGAGTTTAATACAAAAATAAAATCCCTTAAAACAAAGGACTTAGACAAAGTAAAAAGCAATCCAAATATTGATAATACGTTACGTTTAATTTTTGAATATTTTGATGCAAATGATATTACGCTTGAAAACCTTGCGATAGAATTAAAAGAAGAGTTTGCAGAAAATAAGTGTATTTCTGTTAATTCCAAAGATGAATCAGAGCAGAAGCAAATAGCAGTGAATACCTTAGAAGATAAGGACAATGAGTACCGCGCTATTTTTGCCGTTGATAAATTGAATGAAGGTTGGGATGTATTGAACCTGTTTGATATTGTGCGCTTGTATAATACCCGAGATGCAAAGTCTAATAAGGTTGGTAAGACTACCCTGTCAGAGGCACAATTAATCGGTAGAGGGGCGAGATATTGCCCGTTTAGATTGAGTGATGATCAACCACTATTTCAACGTAAATACGATATTTTGGAAAGTGAAAAAGAGTGGCCTTTAAAGTTATGTGAAGAGCTTTATTATCATAGTGCTTATAACCCTAGATATATTCAAGAGTTGCATATGGCTCTTGAAGAAATAGGCATTAAGGCAAAAGAGAAAAGGCAATTAGAACTTGCTTTAAAGCCTGAATTTAAAGATAAAACATTCTATAAAACAGGTTTTTTATTTAGAAATGAGCGCGTTAAATATGCCCGTGAAGATGTGCAAGGAATTGATACATCATTTATAGAAACTACGCATAAGCTAGGCTTGCGGTCTGGTTATTCTCAATCAACGGCGGTATTTAACTTTGAGCTACAAAAACAAACGAATAAAAAACAAAAAGATTATTTTATAAAATCGTTTGGTATTCATGTAGTCAAAAAGGCATTGAGCCAGTTTGTAGAATATGAGTTTTCTAATCTATTAAGGTTTTTCCCTCATTTAAAGACACTCACAGAGTTTATAGAATCTGATAGCTATCTAGGATTAATCAAAATTGAAGTAGAGGGAGCAGAAAACATAATTAGCGATTTATCACAGGATGATAAGCTTGATTTAGTTATACGCTTACTTGAAAAGTTGAGCAAACAATTACAAGCTGAAAAAGTTGATTATAAGGGTACAAAAGAATTTAAACCGTACATGGTAAAAGATACCTTTACAGATAAAACCCTGAATATCGTCAATGATGGGCAAGGTGATCAGGAATATGGAATAGCTCAAAAAGAAACAACGAATCAAGCCTTGCATATGGACTTAGCCAATGAAGATTGGTTTGCATTTAATGAAAACTATGGAACATCTGAAGAAAAGTATTTAGTGAAATATATCGCTAAAGTAGTCGATAAGCTAAAACAAAAGTATTCTGAAGTTTATCTTTTAAGGAATGAAAGACACTTTAAGCTATTTAACTTTGATGATGGGCGCGTGTTTGAACCTGACTTTGTGCTATTTCTATTGAAAGATGATGAAAAACCATCTTTACACTATCAAGTTTTCATTGAGCCTAAAGGCGGGCAATTATTAAAAGGTGATGAGTGGAAACATAATTTCTTAATGCAATTAAAAATAGAGCATAAGATAGAGCAGTTATGGAAAGATAAAAGCTATATCGTTTGGGGAATGCCATTTTATAATGAAACAGAAACAAAGCATGAGTTTGAAAAAGAGTTTGAAGCTTTGCTTTAGTAAAACCAATTAATACTAGGATTTTTCATGGTTAAGAACAAATCAATTACAGTCAATGATACAAAAATAAGTATCACCTCAATGAAGGATGAAGATTATATATGCCTGACTGATATAACAAAGGGACATGAAAATGGTACTGCTTTAATTGAAAATTGGTTAAGGAATAAAAATACTATTGAATTTTTAGGGGTTTGGGAAGAGCTTAATAACCCAGATTTTAATTCCCTCGAATTCGAGGGAATTAAAAATAATGCAGGATTAAATAGGTTTCACATATCTGTAAAAAAATGGGCAGATACAACAAATGCAAAAGGGGTTATATCAAAGACAGGAAGGTATGGCGGAACTTATGCTCATAAGGATATTGCCTTTGAATTTGCTTCATGGATTAGTCCAGTATTTAAGTTATACATCATTAAAGAATACCAACGCTTAAAAGAAATAGAGAGTAATGAGTATAATTTAGAGTGGAATGTAAACCGAATAATTAGCAAAATAAATTATCACATTCATACAGATGCTATTAAGAACTTCATAATTCCTGAATCATCATATCCAGTAGATAAACAATGGATAGAATATGCTGAAGAAGCAGACTTATTAAATGTTGCTGTTTTTGGTCTTACAGCAAAGGAATGGAAAATAGCCAACCCAAAGGCTATTCTTCAAAAAGAAAATTTAAGAGATACCGCAAGCATTAATGAACTTGCAGTTCTATCTAACCTTGAGTCATTTAACTCTGAAATGATTAAATCAAAGGTAGCAAAAGATGTTAGGTTTAATAAGTTAAAGCAAGTAGCAAGCGATCAATTAGCTCTATTAAATCAAAGGGAAGAGATAAAATCATTAAAGAAAAATAGTGATAGTACATATATTGATGCTGAAAAGAATAATTTGTTGGAATCAAAAGTTCAAGCTCAAAGAGAAAAGCCTAAAAAATAGAAATATAGGTATTATCTTGCTTTAGTGTTCCCATAGTTGTTCCCAATACAACAAACGAGAAAATATAAAAACTATATATATCATATAATTGAGAGCTGTTTATAGTTTTTGTATTGGGAAATAAAAAACCATTACAAACTGCTTAAATTGAGTGTTTTGAAGCATAAAATGCCTACAAATCGTTAAAAAACAGGGGGGGTGGACTATAATAAATATGATTTTATAGTCCATCCCCCCTGTTTTATGCCGATTTGTAGGAATATCTATGTCGCTAGAAGCTTCAATTACATTTTTTATCGCTATTTTCATCTTCGCAATTACGCCTGGACCGGGAACATTTGCCCTACTCGCTCGCGCTTTAGTTTCTGGCGCATGGTCTTGTTTACCCATGTCCGTTGGTATGACTATTAGCGATATTATATATTTGGTTTTGGCAACGTTTGGTCTGGCGACCATTGCAGAAAACTACGGAGGCTTATTCACAGCGATTCGTTTTATCGGTGCAGCTTATTTACTTTATTTAGGCTATAAAATGTGGACGGCTGATGTGGATATGAGCTTTAAAGCCGAAGTAGCCAAAAACGGATCAAAAAGAAAAAGCTGGATAAATGGTTTTATCCAAGGTTTTTTAATATCTGCTTCAAATCCGAAAGTAATCCTTTTCTACATTGCCTTTTTACCGACGTTTATAGATTTAACGGGTTTAAATAGTTCTGATATTGCCTTACTCAGTGTTCTAACTTTTTTTGCGTTGTTGGCAGGATTAATGCTGGTATCGGCTGGCGCATCATCAGTGCGTCGTTATTTAAAATCCGAAAGTGCAATAAAAAAACTCAACCGAACAGCAGGTAGTATTATGATGGGTGCAGGTTTATTTTTAGTATCAAGAGGAAGTCACTAATACACTCTTATGAAGATAGAATCACCCGATAATATCCGTACGCAATTTGCATCAGCAATGTCTAAGATGTATCGCGATGAAGTACCGCAATATGCAACAATATGCGCATTGGTTGAATCACTTAATGAAAGAGAAATAGCATCTAAACCAGAGCATTATTTATCAATTAAAAATGAGTTGCTTGAGTGCGAACGCCACGGAGCAATTCGATTAGGTACGGCAAAAGAGCTTTCGACAATGCGCCGATTGTTTGCGGTGATGGGGATGTTTCCCGTAGATTATTATGATCTTAGCGTTGCAGGTATTCCTGTTCACTCAACCGCTTTTCGCCCTACTGATTTAGAAAGTATTAAAGTAAATCCCTTTAGAGTATTCACTTCTTTATTACGCTTAGATTTGATTGAAGATGAAGCCCTACGCCAGACAGCAGAAGCGGCGTTAGCCAAGCGCAAACTTTTCTCAAAGGCATTGCTGGCTCTGATTGAAAGCCATGAAAAACAGAACGGTTTAAGCGAAGAACAATTACAGCAATTTATAGCTGAAGCGCTAGAAGTATTTCGCTGGCATCAACAAGCACAGGTCGATAGCCAAACGTATAATCAGCTCAACGAAACACATCGCTTAATTGCAGACGTGGTCTCATTTAAAGGCCCGCATATCAATCATCTCACACCTCGATCATTAGATATTGATGCACTACAAACGCAACTTGCAAAAAGCTTCAAAGCAAAAGAAATTGTAGAAGGTCCGCCTCACAGGCAATGCCCCATCTTATTGCGCCAGACCAGTTTTATAGCTTTAGAAGAACCAGTGGTTTTCACTGATGGAGAACAAGGCACACACACGGCGCGCTTCGGTGAAGTTGAGCAGCGTGGCGTTGCACTAACACCAAAGGGACGAAAACTTTACGATGAGTTGCTCAATGAAGCACGAGAAAATAAAGAGCCTCTAGCAAATAAACAGGGTGGTTACGCCAATGAGCTACAAAAAGCATTCTTAAAATTCCCCGATACCGATCAAGAGCTCCACGATAATAAACTCGCTTACTATCAATACAAAGCAGTTTCAAAACCAGATAGTCATGCAGATCCTTTAAGCATTAGTCAGTTGCTGAAAGATGGACATTTAATAATCTCGCCGATTATTTATGAAGACTTTTTACCCGTAAGTGCGGCAGGAATTTTCTCTTCAAATCTTTCTAATAAAGGCGATGAAAAAAAACAAATCAAGCAAAGTCCAAATCAAGCAAGTTTTGAAAAAGCACTAGGTGCACCGGTGATTGATAGCTTTTTAATCTATGAAAAAATTCAGAAACAGTCCTTAGCATCTGCTTTAAAAGGGCTGGGTATCGCGATTTTATAATGATCTCTTCCCCAATAATAAATACATCTACGATAGATTTTTTGCAGGTATTAAAACAATCAAAATTCCAAGGTGATATCGAAGATAGCTACGGCGCGCGTATCGTTGCTTCTACTGACAACAGTGTTTATCAAGTCATTCCTCATGCAATAATTTACCCAAAAATTGGCGATGACATAAATACACTTGTCACCCTAATTTCAAAACACGTTGAAGCAAATCCAGTCTCCAAATTATCAATTGTCGCGCGAGGTGGAGGAACAGGCACGAACGGTCAATCGCTTAACGAAAGTTTGATTTTAGATACCTCGCGCTACCTCAATAAAATTATTGAGCTTGATGAAAAGTCGATGCAAGTAACAGTAGAACCAGGTGTGGTATTGGATCAACTCAATGCTTTTCTTGGCGAGCATAATTTGTTTTTTCCGCCCGATGTTTCTAGCTCTTCGCGTGCAACGCTGGGTGGAATGGTAGCAACGGATGCATCGGGCAAAGGCTCGCGCATTTATGGTAAGACTTCTGATTATATTCAATCGCTCGATGTGGTGTTATCAGATGGTTCGGATTTTAAAATAGAGGAAAAGAAATACAAATCGGCATTAAAAGGGGGGGGTGGACAGTCAAATGTATTAAAAAACCGTGCTGAGCAGAAAGTTTTTGAAGTTATAGATGAGAATAAAGAAGAAATAGAAAATATATTTCCAAGCATGAATCGAGGTTTGACCGGCTACAACCTTGAACATGTATTAGGTGATGATGGGCAGTTCAAACTTGCCTATTTGTTAGCAGGCTCAGAAGGTACATTGGCGTTAACAAAGCAAATCACCCTTCGAGTGATTAAAAAGCCAAAGTTTAGAGCGCTGGTTGCGGTGTTTTATGATGACTTTGATAACACCCTAGAACACGTAACTCAACTATTAAAAGCAGAGCCAACCGCAATCGAAGTGCTGGATGACAAGATATTGCAGATAGCCCAGCAAGATGCTATTTGGCAAGATGTTGAAGCATCATTTACTGGCATCTCACTAACAGGGGATATCAAAGGATTAAACTTTATTGAAGTCACGGCAGATTCAAAAAGTGAAATAGAAAAACAGTGCCAAAGCCTGAATAAAATAATTGAGACAACAGGTGCCGACTTTGGCGTGATCACACAGCTAATTGAAAAAAATTCCAAAACGATAGCGAGTCTTTGGAATATTCGTAAACGATCTGTTGGGTTGTTAGCGGCATTAGAAGGCGAGCGCAGAGCTATCGCCTTTGTAGAAGATTGCGCCGTCCCACCAGAAAAACTGCCTGCCTTTATTAAAGACTTTCGTAAAATTTTAGATTCACACGGTTTAGCCTATGGCATGTATGGTCATGCGGATGTGGGTTGTCTTCATGTGCGCCCGACGTTGAATATGAAGCAAGAAACCGATCAAAAACTATTAAGAACGATTACCGACCAGGTGGCACTTTTAGCGAAAGAATACGGTGGACTGCTTTGGGGAGAGCATGGGCGCGGTTATCGAGGTGAGTATTCGCCACTGTTTTTTGGCGAACAACTTTACCCATTGCTTCGCGAGATCAAAGCCGTATTTGATCCTCACAATATATTTAACCCCGGTAAATTAGCAACGCCGATAGGTGACGTTGCCAATGTTACAGCAATAGACAATGTTCCTTTTAGAGGGCAATTCGATGCCCAAATATTGGATAAACAGGCAAACGAATTTAAGACGGCCATGCTGTGTAATGGCAATGCCGCTTGCTTTAGTTGGGATGCAAGCGAGGCGATGTGTCCAAGTTATAAAGCAACTAAAGATAAGCGTCAATCACCCAAAGGTCGTGCCTCAATGTTGAGAGAATGGTTGCGACTTTCATCGGATGCTGCGAATACTAATACTGGAACGTTAGCGTCTTTAGAAAATGAACTCTACGAATCATTAAACACCTGCTTGTCGTGTAAATCATGCACACACAGTTGCCCAATTAAAGTTGATGTGCCTGAATTAAAATCTAAGTTTTTAGCGCACTATCATTCACATGAACACAACGCACAACACAACAATAAACATAAGCGAAAAATCAGCGACAGCCTCTTCGCATCATTTGAAGCAACGGCAAAAATAGGCCGCACATTGCCAAGCGTAGCAAACGCGGTGTTACAAAACACTCTTACTAAACAGGTTCTTGAAAAAGGATTTGGCATTATTAACTCACCCAAGTTTTCAAGATCTTTAA
This sequence comes from uncultured Cocleimonas sp., assembly GCA_964611045.1. Classification (GTDB taxonomy): domain Bacteria; phylum Pseudomonadota; class Gammaproteobacteria; order Thiotrichales; family Thiotrichaceae; genus Cocleimonas. Next base: position 10,066 of record CAZSXI010000018.1, read on the forward strand.
CGGCGCTATTAAAAGAAAGACAGGCTAGCTTTATACAAATGGATAGCCTGCCAGAACAAAGCGAGAATACGGTTATCCTATTGCCTGATAGCTTTAATGCTAGTTATGACAGCCAAATTATTATTGCCTGCTACGATGTTTTAAATGCATTGGGATACAAAGTTTTGGTTGCTCCCATATTAGAAAATGGCAAAGTACTACACGTAAAAGGCTACCGAAAAAAGTTTAAACAAATTGCTGAAAAGCACACTGCCCAAATGAAGTTGTTAGATAAAATAGGGCTTCCATTAATCAGCGTAGAAGTAGTGACACGCTTAATGCACAGCAAAGAATACCCAGAAATTTGTGATACAAAACCAGATTATAAAGTTTGGTCAATAGAGGCATGGTTGAGCAAAGAGCTAGAAAATAAACCTGACTTACAAAAAAGGATATCCCAGTTATCAACAAAAACTAATACTAAAGAGAATAATGAAACCAGCCATAAACTATTACCACACTGCATGGAGCAAACCGCAGATAAACTCTCAGCAATACATTGGCAAACGCTCTTTTCTGCGTTTCAAATTTCATTAAAAATAGAAAATGCAGGCTGTTGTGGAATGTCAGGTCTTTTTGGTCATGAAAAAGGAAACCAGCAATTATCAGAAACTATTTATCAACAAAGCTGGCAGGCTAAGGTGGCAGACGAAGGTATGGATATAATATTAGCATCAGGTTTTTCATGTCGGTGTCAGCTACATAATCATGGCAAGGTAGTAAACCACCCGATAGAAATACTAGCATCTTCGTTTAAATACAAAACATCGAAAAACAGGGGGGGTGGGCAATGCCGTTGAATTAAGCTCTAACGCTTTGATTATTAAGAAAACCCACGTTCGTCATACTGGTGAAGACCAGTATCCATTTACGATAAGACGATGTTTCAACCGTGGATTGCGGTCTTCACCGCAATGACGGGCTGACAATAGACTAAGCTACAGGCAAGAAAAACAATGATTTACGGCTTAATTCAACGGCATTGGGGGGTGGGTAGAAAAATAACACCGTTTTTATTCTTTTGTTTTTGTAACTAACACCCCACGTTTAGATTTTGGGCTATAAATCAAATAAACGATCCTGCCTTGATCTTCACCTGAAAAATAGGTCTCTTGTGCTAATGCACTAGGTTGCCACCATGTAGCTGGGGGGGTTTTAGTATAAAACGTATTTTCCATAATTTCTGGTGTTAATTCTTTCTGCTCTAGTTTTTTATTAATTATATACGTTTCAACGGGGCGACGACCCACACTAAAAGCAAACCATGCAGTATTGCTGGTGGGTGTTTTTTTATTAATGGCCTGCACGGCAATAAACGGAGCATCAGGTGATTGAAACCATTGTTTAAGTGCTTTTGCCGCTGCTTCGGGTTTCGCTTGGCGTACGGTATTTTCGGGTATGGGGAAAAACTTGTCTGCTACAAAAGGGGTAAGTGTGAGTATTAGCCCCACTAAAATAGCTAAACCCATAATTACGGTAGATAATGTTTTCATTAATTATTGCTCTGTGTATTTAAGGAAGCCCTGATCAAGTCCCATAAAATTCTGTAAGTCTCTAGGGCATCATATCCTAGGCGTGCTTTGCAGGGAATGGTCACCCCCTTCACAAGAAGTGCAACAACGGAGATGATGCCCTAGAGGCTTACCCTACGGGGCTTAGCCAAGCTCCCAATTTCTTCGTTATTTACTTTTACCATAGAATGACTATGCAAAAAATAAATGCCTCGAACTTGGAAACTTGGCGTTGCCAGAATTTATGGGGCTTAATCAGGAATTCCTTAAAGGGCACCTCGATATAAAATCAAAAAGTGTTTGTGCATTTTGGCTTGTAACCTGAGCCACTTCTTCAACACTAATACCACGAAGTTCAGCAACAACCTGAGCCACGTTTATTAAATAAGCAGGTTCGTTACGTTGCTTATAATGCAAGGAATCGGGTTGATCAGGCGAGTCAGTTTCTAGTAGCAATGATTCCAGTGGTAACGTTGTAACCAGTTTTCTCAATTTTGTGGCGCGAGTATAGGTGATTGGACCGCCAAACCCTAAATAAAAACCTAGATCAATAAGTTGTTTAGCCTGTTGCTCGCTACCTGAGAAACTATGGATAGAGCCTGTTAAATTATGAAACCTCCGTAAGTGTTTAAGTATAATATCTAGTGATTTTCGTGCATGAATGATAATGGGTAAATCAAACTCATTAGCGAGTTCTAACTGAGCAATGAACAAGTCTAGTTGTGATTGCCTGACCTGTGTGCTGTTGTCACGATTTGCCTCATCAATAAAATAGTCCAAACCAACCTCGCCTATGGCTATGGGATTTTCACTTTTTATCCAGTGTTTTAAATCATCAAAGTGTTGAGGTTTATAGTCACTCATAAACATAGGGTGCAAACCGTAGGCTGGATGACACTGCGCTTGTTTATCACATAATGCTTTGATTAGTGGCCAGCGTTTAGCTGTTGTGGCAGAGACAATAATATTAGAGATACCTGCATTATTTGCACGTTCAATAACAACTTCGCGGTCGTTATCAAAATCGCTAAAATCAATGTGGCTATGGCTATCGATTAATTGCATATAAAAGAGGCTTCCTTCCCTGCCTAACAGGAGTCCTCGCTTAGGCGAGGAATGTTCTTAGTTATTAAAGTTAAGCGATTAAAGTCTTATTTTACAAACTTTTTACAATTTTGTTACTCAAACTTAACATCAGTTCTAAATTAGAGATGTACAATACTTAGTAGAAATGATTAAGGAGATTTTTCATGATTAGATTATTCATTAGCAGTATCGCGATAAGCACACTTTTAACATCATTTGCACAAGCGGCAGAAATCCAAACAGATTCCACGATTAAGGCGGTGACAATTTATCCAAGCAGTGCAAAGGTAGTGCGTGTTTCAACATTAAAACTAAAAGCAGGCGATAACGATATCATCATTAATAATTTGCCGATTAACTTAAACGAATCCTCGTTACGTGTATCGGGCGAAGGGCAGGGCACGATTAGCTTGGGCAGTGTAGAACTACTACGCAATTTTCAAGAAGACGTGGTGCAAGAGCGAGAAAAGGTCATTCTTGAGCAGATAGACGAGTTGCAAGATGGACGAAGAAAGATCACAGATGCCTTGCAACGAAGCCGTAATCAATTTGATTATATTCAAAGAATGGTTTTTGGAAATAAACAAAAACCGAAAGATCTTGATAATAACCATAATGGAAAACAGGACACTTACAGAAATATTCCAATAGATAAATGGCAACAAGCTTGGCAAACCTTAGATGAGGCTACCGCCATTATTCAAGAAAGAACTCGTGTGGCTGAAAAGTCTTTGAAGGTTTATAACAAGCGGATCACAAAGTTAAAAAATGAACTGAATCAGGTAGCGGTTAGCCAAAAAGAAACAAGAACAGCAAAGCTTCATGTTAAAAGTGATTCTGCCACTGATTTAACCTTGAAGCTGACGTATCAAATACGCGGGGCACGTTGGGCACCCGTTTATGATGCTGATTTGAATACCAGCACAGGTAATATTGAGCTAAAAACACTGGCTCAAATCAGCCAACGCACGGGCGAAGATTGGAAAGGCGTAGATGTAACGCTTTCGACATTACGCCCAAGTGCAGGTACGCAATTGCCAAACCTTAACCCTTGGGTATTGGATTTTATGCCTGATATGCCATCACCTTCACCAATGATGCAAAGCAAAGTGCTTAGAATGGAAAAGAGTGAAGAAATGGTTAGTGGCATGATGGCAGCAGAAGCTGACGAAGTAACCGTAGCGGCAGCAGCACCCATGCCAAGAAAAAGAATGGTCCAGCAGCAAAGCAAATTAATCAGCACCGATTTCTCTGCAGAATATAAAGTACCCGGTTTAATTAGTTTAGATTCGGGCAGCAACAAACGCCGCTTTGCATTAACGTCACAAAGCTTTGATGCCAAGGTACGTTTAGCCAGCGCACCCAGACAAGACCCACGCGCCATGATTTTGGCAAAAGCTAAACACACAGGAGAATCTCCATTATTAGCGGGGAGTTTGTCGCTATACCGTAATGGCAACTTTGTAGGCAATACGCATTTACAGCAAAAGCTTTCAGGCGAGGAGATAAAATTATCCTTTGGTGAAGACGATAAAGTGAAAATCAAGTTCCTGCCGGATCCTGATAAAAAGCGTAAAGACGGTTTGTTATTTGGTAAGAAAAAAGTAGTAGAACGTCATTATCAATTAAGTATCCATAGCAACCATGATAAGCCTTATGAAATTTCGATTTATGATGTTTTCCCAGTATCAGC